>NZ_BEHC01000043.1:0-26062 GCF_003112495.1 Enterococcus sp. H57 | reverse complement strand
CAACAGGTAACCGATACATTAGTTTCAATGTTTACTGAGTAACTAATTATTTTGCAGGAGGACAATTTATTTACACAAAATTATTGACGCTCCCTCTGACTTCTTTTATTATGTTAGAATAAACAGTTATAAATAGTGAAAATAAAGGAATGACAAGCAAGAGAAGGAGGAAAAAATGAAAAGAAGTGACAAGCACGGCAAAAATCGAACAGGCGCTTATATTGCCGGCGCAGTGATCTTAATAGCAGCTGCGGGTGGCGGTTATTTTTACTACCAGCACTATCAAGAAACCCAAGCAGTAGAAGCTGGAGAAAAGACAGTTGAGCAATTTGTCCAAGCTTTGAACAAGGGAGATTATAACAAAGCTGCAGAAATGGCATCAAAAAAGGCGGCAAATAAAAGTGCATTATCTGAAAAAGAGATCTTAGAGAAATACCAGAATATATACGGTGCTGCTGATGTCAAAGGACTTCAGATATCGAATCTAAAAGTAGATAAAAAAGACGATTCTACTTACAGTTTTTCATATAAAGCAAAGATGAATACCTCATTAGGTGAATTGAAAGATCTTTCTTATAAAGGAACATTAGACAGAAATGATGGTCAAACCACGATCAACTGGCAACCCAACTTGGTTTTTCCAGAAATGGAAGGAAATGACAAAGTAAGCCTGACCACACAAGAAGCAGCAAGAGGGAATATTATAGATCGAAATGGTGAACCATTAGCAACAACAGGCAAACTAAAACAATTAGGAGTCGTTCCAAGTAAACTTGGAGATGGAGACGAAAAAACAGCCAATATCAAAGCGATTGCTTCCTCCTTCGACTTAACAGAAGATGCTATCAATCAGGCGATTTCACAAAGCTGGGTACAACCCGATTACTTTGTCCCATTGAAAATCATTGATGGAGCAACGCCAGAACTTCCAGCTGGAGCTACCATTCAAGAAGTAGACGGCAGATATTATCCTTTGGGTGAAGCAGCTGCTCAGCTGATTGGTTACGTGGGAGATATCACAGCAGAAGATATTGATAAGAATCCAGAATTAAGCAGTAATGGAAAAATCGGTCGCTCAGGTTTGGAGATGGCTTTTGATAAGGATCTTCGTGGGACAACAGGTGGGAAATTAAGCATTACAGATGCAGACGGTGTAGAGAAAAAAGTTCTGATCGAACATGAAGTTCAAAATGGCAAAGATATCAAATTGACAATCGATGCGAAGGCACAAAAAACAGCTTTTGACAGTCTAGGAGGAAAAGCTGGATCAACTGTTGCGACAACGCCAAAAACCGGTGATCTTCTTGCGCTTGCTAGCTCTCCAAGCTATGATCCAAACAAAATGACAAACGGGATCTCACAAGAAGATTACAAATCTTATGAAGAAAATCCTGAACAGCCATTCATCAGCCGATTTGCGACAGGTTATGCTCCTGGATCTACGTTTAAAATGATTACAGCAGCAATCGGTCTTGACAACGGCACTATCGATCCAAATGAAGTGTTGACGATCAACGGGCTTAAATGGCAAAAAGACAGTTCTTGGGGATCTTATCAAGTAACGCGTGTCAGTGATGTATCACAAGTAGACTTAAAAACTGCTTTGATCTATTCCGATAATATATATATGGCACAAGAAACGTTGAAAATGGGTGAGAAAAAATTTCGTATAGGCTTAGATAAATTCATTTTTGGTGAAGACCTTGATTTGCCAATTAGTATGAATCCAGCACAAATTTCTAATGAAGATAGCTTTAACTCAGATATCTTGCTAGCTGATACTGGATATGGACAGGGCGAACTTCTAATTAATCCTATCCAGCAAGCAGCAATGTATTCTGTTTTTGCCAACAATGGCACACTTGTCTATCCTAAATTGATTGCAGATAAAGAGACAAAAGATAAGAAGAATGTCATCGGCGAAACAGCAGTACAAACGATCGTGCCAGATCTGAGAGAAGTTGTGCAAGATGTAAATGGTACAGCACATTCTCTTTCTGCTTTAGGGATTCCGTTGGCAGCGAAAACTGGTACAGCGGAAATCAAAGAAAAACAGGATGAAAAAGGGAAAGAGAACAGTTTCTTGTTTGCTTTCAATCCTGATAACCAAGGTTATATGATGGTCAGCATGTTGGAAAATAAAGAAGATGATGATTCAGTAACCAAACGAGCACCGGAACTATTGCAATACCTCAACCAAAATTATCAATAAAAAATTGCTTTTTAAGTACAGTAAAAGGACTGTGGCGTTATCGTCACAGTCCTTTTTTCAAATAAACGGTTTTCACGATGTCTCTTTCACAACTTCTTTTTGATTTACTCACACTTCATAAACTTTTTTTGTAAAATATTTTAGAACAAGTGGAGAAATAAGTGTACTTAATAAAATCACGATAACTAAAGGTGAATAGTACTGTGGTTCGATCAATTGACTTTGCTGTCCAATTTGTAAAATGATCAAAGCCATTTCTCCACGAGAGATCATACCAGCACCGACCATCAATGAACTATGTTGAGAAAAACCGGCAATCTGAGCACCAAAATACCCTCCAAGCAATTTGGTCAAAATCGCTACAAGCGTCAATATAGAAATAAAGAGTAGTTGTTCACTAAAGTCAGAAAAATCAACTTCTAATCCTACACTGACAAAAAATACTGGTATAAATACTGCATATCCTAAAGCCTCTACATTGTGGTATACTTCTTCTTTAACCTTTGTCTGACTGACAGCTATCCCTGCAAAAAAAGCACCAATGACAGAGCTAAGCCCAACAAGATCCGCTACGTAAGACATTCCTAAACAAATAACTAGCGATACGATGATAATAGAAGAATTTGCGTACAATTTTTCTGCAAATGAAAGTAGGAAAGGCGCAATCCATTTGACTAATAAGAAAATAAAAACAAAATAAATTAGCTGTTCAATCAAAACAAGCGGTAAAGAAGCATTGCTAGAAGCTTCCCCCGTTAGAAAAGATAGGCTGAAACTTAGAACTAAAACGACTAAAATGTCATCTACCACAGAAGCACCCAAAATTGTTGATCCTTCTTTTGTATTCACTACGTTTAGTTCTTTTAATACTTCTACTGAAATACTGACAGAAGTTGCCGCAAGAATAATCCCAAAGAAAATCGCTTCATTTCCCGAAACTTGGAATGCTTCGCCTGTCAACCAGCCAAAAACAACCGGGAAGATGATCCCAAGCAAAGCAACGAACATACCAGGTCGGAAATATTTTTTCAAAAGAGATAAATCACTTTCCAGACCAGCTAAAAACATTAATAAGATCACACCAATCTCCGAAAAGTCATGGACTAGAATATCAGGTTTGACCCAATTCAATCCAGCTTGGCCTAGCAAAACACCAACAAGTAATTGTCCAATCACTGCTGGGATACCTAATCTCCGCGAGATATGTGAGCCAATCGTTGTTGAAATCAATATCAGGCATAAAATACCAATAAATTCCATTCTCATCATTCCTTTGTATAAAATATAGCCTGAACTTAGCATAACATACATTATTGAAAAAATAGGAAAATATACTCACAAAAAAACCAACAATCCAAAAGATTTTTTTGGATTGTTGGTTTTTATACGGTCTATTTTAATAACTAAAAATGATTAACGTATAGTCATTTTTCTTATTCTGATGAAATTGATAATCTCCTGGATGCCCATGAAAATCAAAATAAAGCCGAATATTTGGAATAGAAGCATCAAACTTTTGAATGGATTGAACAATAAGACGAATCCGCCAATCAACAACAGAATACTATAAACACTCCAACTTTTAGCTTTTGTATTCATGCTGAAGAACAACTGGAACAAGCTGTTGATGATAACAGCTAATCCAAGAAGAATCGGCAGGATAGAAACGATTGCAGGTGCAAAAGCATAGACGATCAGCGCTAAGATCAGGAAAAAAAGACCACTGAACAGACCGATACTCCAAGAACCTGTTTTTCTTTTAAAACGGTAAGCCTCAAAAAGATTCAACAATCCAAGTAAAACAAGATAGGCAGTGATCAGATAACCGATAAAATGAAAAACTGCCGATGGAGCAATTACGATCGCAATCCCAGAAATAATATAAACAGCAGCTCTTAATAAGGCGTATTTTTGAATATTTTGTTTAATCGTCTCAAACATATAAGAAAACCTCCTTTGACTTATTTTAACGTGAACTAGTCATTTTACCAAATTAAATGTTACAAAATGAGCGAAGGAGAAGAATATCTCTGGAAAAATCAACTTCTGAGGATCTTTTCCATTTTTTTGCCTTTTGCTAGCTCATCGATCATTTTATCTAAATAACGAATTTCTTTCATCAAGTTATCCTCGATGTCTTCTACTCGTACACCACAAACAACACCTGTAATCAAGGAACGTGAAGGATTGGGGACAGGGGCTTCCGCAAAAAATTGTTCGAAAGTCACTTGTTTTTGTAGTTGATATTCTAGTTCTGTTTGGGAATAACCCGTCAGCCAACAAATGATTTCATCTACTTCCTCTTTTATACGATCTTTTCTCTCCGCTTTTGCTACATACATAGGATAAACGCTTGCAAAACTTGTCGTAAAAATACGATTTTGCGCCATAATCAGTCACCTTTCTTTTTTTCAAATTATTTACTACTTATAGTATATAAGAAAAAGAGAAAAAAAAGCGATTATTCAAAAAAACAAAAAGGATTGTGACAAAATTCTTGTCACAATCCTTTTTTCCGAGTAAACGGTGTTGTCCTGTCAACTCCTCGGTCACAAGTCACAATATTCAACAAACATGAGAAACTGTTTATTAAATTGTTCCTTGTGACTCGGAGCGAAACGGCAGGCTTACAACCTCTATCTGTCTTTTGTATAATCTTCATCGCTCAAGTGCGCATCAAATAATCGAAGGCTCCTAAAGCTGCAGTAGCTCCTGAACCCATTGAAACAATGATTTGTTTGTATGGACTATCTGTACAATCACCAGCTGCGAAAACACCGGGGATATTCGTCGCGCCATTTTTCTCAGTCACTATTTCATTTCTTGGGTTCATTTCGATTGTTCCATCTAGCCAATCCGTGTTAGGAAGTAAACCGACTAAAATGAATACACCTGAAACAGCTAGAGTATGCAACTCTTTCGTATGTTGATCGATATAGGAGAGAGATTCGACCTGATTCGACCCGCTGATTTCTTTCGTCGCTGCATTTTTGATAACAGTGACATTCGCAAGAAAAACTAGTTTATCCTGTAAAACTTGATCTGCTTTTAATTCGGGTAAGAATTCTAGAACATAAACATGTTTTGCTAACCCAGCTAGATCAATCGCTGCTTCAACACCAGAATTACCACCACCGATTACAGCAATCTCTTTTCCTTTAAATAAAGGGCCGTCACAGTGTGGGCAATAAGCAATTCCTTTATTTTTAAACTCTTTTTCGCCTGGTACATTGATAGAACGCCAGTGCGCACCTGTCGCGATGATTGCGGTTTTTGCTTTAAGTGATATACCGTTAGCTAAGCCAATATTAATAAAATGTTGCTCTTTATTTAAGGAAACGGCCTGTTGATTCATCATAATGTCGATAGGGTAACTACGCACATGACTTTCTACTTGCTGCATCAATTTTGGACCTTCTGTGTAGGGGGTACCAATCATATTTTCAATCCCGAGTGTTTCAACGATTTGTCCGCCGAAAGAATCAGCGACAAGTCCTGTACGGATTCCTTTACGTGCTGCATAGATAGCTGCACTACTAGCTGCTGGTCCACCGCCAATCACTAATACATCATAAGGTTCTTTTTCAAACAACTCTTCTTCAATCAAAGGGCCAGTGATTTTTTCAACAATTTGTTCGATCGTCATGCGTCCGCTACTAAATTCTTCTCCATTTAAAAACACAGTTGGCACTGCCATGATTTTTTTATCATCGATTTCTTTTTGGAACATCCCGCCTTCAATCATCGTATGAGTAATATTTGGATTTAATACAGCTAATATATTCAATGCCTGTACAACGTCGGGGCAATTATGACAAGTCAAGCTAACATAACTGTCAAAATGCAATGTTTGTGTTATTTTTTTGATTTTAAGACTCAAAGATTCACTGATTTTCGGTGCCCGTCCACTAATTTGTAACATAGCCAGTAAAAAAGAGGAAAATTCATGACCGAGGGGGATACCAGCAAAAACGATTCCATTTTCTTTGCCAACTGGATTGATAGAAAAACTAGGTGTTCGCATCGAATCTCTTTTTTCCCAAGAGATTTTAGGAGACATTTCTGCTATTTCCTTCGTAAATTCAGCTAGTTTTTGACTATTTTCACTAGTATCCAAACTAACAGAAAAAACAATAGGAGATTCAATCAGTGCTAAATATTGTTCGAGATTTTGTTTAGTTTCTTTGTCTAACATATCCACCACCTAAATCTTTCCAACAAGATCAAAACTTGGTTTCAATGTTTCGCCACTTTCTTTCCATTTTGCCGGACAAACTTCACCTGGGTGGGTACGTACATATTGAGCAGCGCGAATCTTATCAATCAGTGCACTAGCGTCACGACCGATTCCATCTGCATTGATTTCCATAGCTTGAACGATTCCGTCTGGATCAATAATAAATGTTCCTCGCTGAGCTAATCCTTGCTCTTCATCCAAAACATCAAAAATACGAGAAATCTGATGAGACGGATCACCGATCATCACGTATTCGATTTTACCGATAGCATCTGATGTATCATGCCATGCTTTGTGAGTAAAGTGGGTATCGGTAGAGCAAGAAAAGACTTCAACACCTAAAGATTTCAATGTACTGTATTGTTCTTGTAAGTCTTCTAATTCAGTAGGACAAACAAAAGTAAAATCAGCTGGATAGAAGCAAAGAATACTCCAGTTCCCCATAAGATCTTTTTCACTGACTTCTAAAAATTCTCCTTGATGATAAGCATGTGCATTAAATTCTTCGATTTTTTTCCCAATCAATGACATAGTAAAACATCCAATAATAATTATTTATTTATAATTATTGTAATTTAGTTGGAGTTGCAAAGTTAATGGATATTTTGTTATTTAATAAAGATTACTCAAAAACGAAGGTTAATTATAAAAATAGAAGAGGTCGCAAGAAAATGCTACTGCTGGAAATACTGGGGATAACGTTGAGTAACAGTTTCCTGTTCTTTCAGCATCATGTGTAAGTGCAATCCCGTTTGAAATCGAGCTTCTTCTGGTTTTTTATCAACTAAAGCCTTGAGTAAATCATAATGTTGTTCCATGATCGTCTCCCATGGAAGCCCCTGAATGGTCACTCGTAACCAGCGGAAACGTTCTAAATGGGTATTATGGTCATCTAACCAGTTCCAAACTTCTTTTCTTCCTGCAATTTCGAAACAAGCTTCATGAAATAAATTATCTGCACGGAAAAAAGCGCGTTCGTCATTTATTTTGACTGCTTTTTCTTGTTCTTCTAAAATCGTTTCTAGCACTATTCGTGTTTGTGTGTCCAATTTGGAACAACATTCAATCATGATTTGTTCTTCCAACTGTTCTCGGACAAAGCGAGCATTTTCTGCAGAAACAAGATTAATTTTTGAAACATACGTACCACTTTGAGGTATCGTATACACGAGTTCTTGCTGACGTAGTTGAATCAATGCTTCGCGAATGGGAGTCCGGCCGATAGCAAGATGTTCCTCCAGTGCCTTTTCAGATATTTTCCTTCCAGGTTCTAAGTCAGCATAGATAATTTGTTTACGAATCGCTTGATAAGCTTGAGATTGCAAGCTGCTTTTCATTTTTATACCTCCAAAATCATTTCTATGAACGTAGTATAACAGAAGAGGTCTGAAAAATAATCTGATATGTCACATTAACTAGGAAATTTGTATAAATAATAAAATTTTGGTTTACATAGCGATTTTTATTGCATAAAATTCACTTGAATACAAAAACTAATATGTTAGTTTAGGAGGGGAAAAATGATTGATTTAAACAACTGGAGGAACTTTATTCCTGAATTATCTCAAAAAGAAGTAGAAATACCTCATTTTGACCGTGCATCATTAAGAGAAAATAGACAAAAAAATCCTGTCTGGATCCATTTCGGTGGCGGAAATCTTTATCGAGGATTTCATGCAGAAATCGCTCAACGTTTAGCGGATCTAGGCGAATTGTCCACTGGTGTCATTGTTTGTGAAACATTCGATGAAGAAATAATTGAAAGGGCTTACCAAGATTTTGATGATTTGATTCTTGAAGTGGTCATGCCAAGCAGTGGAGAGTTCGTCAAACGTATATTAGCTGCGACAGCTGACAGTCTGTATTGTCATCCAGATTGTTCTGAACACTTTGATAAGATGATTCGACACTTTGAAAATCCTAGTTTACAATTAGTTACTTTTGCTATTACTGAAAAAGGTTATCGATTGAAAGATACAAATAATAAATATATAGGACCGATTGCAGTCGATATAAAAAATGGTCCAAAGAAGCCATCACATACAATGAGTATTCTTGCTGTGCTACTTTATAAACGTTTTTTATCTGGAGCTTGGCCGATTGCACTTGTCTCTACAGATAATTTTTCACAAAACGGTAGTCAATTACGTACATCTTTGCTAACGATCGCAAAAGAATGGCAAAAGGAAGGTTATGTACAAAATACATTTATCCAATACTTATCGAATGAAGAAATTGTTGCGTTTCCATGGACGATGATTGATCGTATCACCCCGAATCCTTCCTTGTCAGTTAGCAAAATGTTGGCAAAAGAGGGCTTTTCAAATATGTCGATTTTCCAAACCGCAAAAGGAAATAATATTGCTCCATTTGTCAATACAGAGGACATCCATTATTTAATCATGGAAGATCATTTTCCCAATGGACGTCCGAAATTCGAAAAAGCTGGGGTATTCTTGACTGATCGTGCAACGGTAGATAAAGCAGATACGATGAAGGTGACGACTTGCCTTAATCCTTTGCATACGTCTTTAGCTATTATGGGTTGTTTACTGGGGTATAGGAGCATAGCTGAGGAGATGAAAGATCCAGATTTATCGCTGCTAGTTTCTGAAATCGGGTACAATGAAGGCCTCCCAGTTGTGGAGTCTCCAGGTATCATTGATCCAAAGATCTTTCTGGAAGAAGTAATTACTGTGCGCTTTTCTAATCCAAATATTCCTGATATGCCTCAGCGAATCGCCACGGATACCTCTCAAAAGGTGGCGATTCGTTATGGTGAGACGATTAAAAAATATATGGAAATAGAAGTTAAAGACCCGCAGACACTTGTATTCATACCATTGACTCTCGCTGCTTGGCTTCGATACCTTATTGGCATTGATGATCAAGGAAAACCATTCATCCCGAGTCCAGACCCACTATTGACAGACCTTCAGCATAAGCTTTCCGATATTCAACTGGGTACGCAAGATACATCACATATTCATGAGAAAATGGCTTCTATTTTGTCAAATAAAGAAATTTTTGGTGTAGATCTTTACCAAGCAGAGCTTGGCAGAAAAATAGAAGAAATGTTCATCAAGATGGTAGCAGGACCAAATGCCGTACGAAAAACATTACAGGATTACTTACAAGAACATGGAGGAAATTTATCATGGAAATGACTTTTAGATGGTACGGATCACAGGAAGAAAAGATTACCTTAGATGAAATCAGACAGATTCCTTCGGTCAAAGGGATTGTAGGCACATTGATGGATATACCAGTAGGAGAGGTATGGCCTAGGGAGAGGATCAAAGAACTAAAAGAAGAAATTGAGTCTCGTGGGTTAACACTAAAAGTAATTGAAAGCGTCAATGTGCATGATGCCATTAAAATTGGATTACCTTCCCGTGAGCAGTATATCGAAAACTATAAGCAGACAATCCGAAACTTGGCAGAATATGGAATAGAAGTCATCTGCTATAATTTTATGCCTGTATTTGACTGGGTGAAATCTGACCTTGACTACCGCTTAGAAGACGGCTCATCCACGTTAGCTTTTATATCTGATGATATTCCAGATGATCCAAGAGAAATCGTCGCGCGCATCGAACATTCCAGCAATGAATTTGAATTGCCGGGATGGGAACCTGAGCGCTTAGCTCATATCAAATCCTTGCTTGAAGCCTATGCATCAGTAGACGAAGAAAAACTTCGAGAAAATTTTGCCTATTTTCTCCAATCAATCATCCCAACATGTGAAGAGGTAGGGGTCAAAATGGCTGTACATCCAGATGATCCGCCATACTCGATTTTTGGATTAGCTCGAATCGTAAAGAATCGAGAAGATTTAGATTGGTTGTGTCGAATAGTAGACAGCCCTTATAACGGAATCACTCTTTGTACAGGGAGTATTGCAGAAGATCCAGAAAATGATGTATATGGGATTTTAGCAGAATTTTGCCAAAGAGATCGAATCCCATTTGCACATGTTCGAAATATTAAATTTTTAGCTAATCGAGATTTCTATGAGGCACCACATAAATCCGAATACGGTTCATTAGACATGTACCGCATACTAAAAACAATGTATGACAACGGATTTAACGGATACATCCGTCCTGATCATGGAAGAATGATCTGGAATGAGACAGGAAGACCAGGATACGGCTTATATGATCGAGCATTAGGTGCTGTTTATCTAAATGGATTATGGGAAGCAATCGAAAAAGGAAACAAAAGTAAAGATAATTAGTGAAAAAAACTGTAATTTTATTATGTAAATAAGAAGGATGTTCAAATTCTTGATACATAAATCCGGAGGTTGTTAATAAGCATTCGGATTTATGTATCTTATTTGGTCTAGGAAGTAACTTGATTTTCTTTTTTCGATTGATCCATGAGTGCTTCTTCTTTTAATTCAAAGATATATTCTGAGATCCTCATAATCACTTTTTTCCAGTCTTCTGGTGTGATGATTCCTTTTAAAATATAGATTTTTTTGATATGAGAAGGCAATTGTTTCAAAGGGCAGTCGCTGATAACGATGTTGCAGTTCTCCATAAAATCATTTTGTATTTTGATCGATTCATTTGAAAAAATTTGTTCTATCTTAACGATCAGATCTTTACTGATATAAAAATCACGCGTATAGTTCACACCAATCACAATTCGCGGCTGTTTTTTGTAGCGATCATACAAATGTACTAGGTCTTCAACCATCCATTGCACATTTTCCTTTTCTAAAATAACTGGTAACAAGTGTTGATTTTGTTCTCTGAAATCCATATAAAATTGTTCAATGGCGGTTTGGACTTCTTTCAATACGCTATGTTCTTGATAAAGCATGAAAGTAGGAAGGGGCGTATTTGGTTGATTGAAGTTAAGAAATCCATTATAAAGTTTATTTCGTGCGAATGCCAATGAGTAAAGAATCTTTTCTTTTTCAGGTATAAACAAATCAAATACAGTACAAAAGGACTCCACCATTTCTCTTGAATAAAGAACATGAGGAACGTTTGCTTTTTTTAAAAGTTTGTATTGCTCCAAGCTTGTTTCTTCCGATTCGATTTTCGTGATAGAAAGTCGAGCTAAAATATTCACTAAGATGCGTTGTTCGCGACAAATTGGCAGATTAGGTCGCAAAATATCTACAGAGAGATCAATAAAAAAGTCAATATATTCATACTCTGTGAATTCTTTTTGTACGTCTTTCACAGAAGTTGCAGGAAAATTCTCTTTACATATTTTTAATAGAAAATATAATTTATCTATCATACCGCTATTTAGTCGGTCAAGTACTTCTTTTTTAAAAAAAGTATTCATCATAAAAGCCACTACTTGCGGATCTTCATCATAAAATTCTGTAGCAGTACTTGAAAAGATGTTCCAATAAATATCTAATGCTGCATATTGAATTTGTACCTCTTTTCCAGAAAAAGACTTTCTGCCATTATTAGAAAAGGAGATAGACAAACCGTACAATGCTAAAAATGCATTAATCTTTTTCATTTTCGTATACAAATAAGAGGCACTATAGTTTGTTTGCTGACTGAAACTGATAATCGAATTTGTCTGACAGCTGAACAAAGAAGTCAAGATCTGATAACTGACTGATTCGTTGCAGTATCTTCCAAATAGACGATAATAGCAGTAAGCCGGATCAATTCCTTCAAAATTCAACTTTAAAAAAGGTTTTTGCTTATCAATATGCAGTTCTGTTAGATTGAGACGCTCAAAGTCTTGTTCTAATTCTTTGATGTATAGTAAAAAATTTGATTCAGACATATGGAAATGATCTGCTAAATATTGTGTAGTAATAAAGAAACGATGTTCAGATAGGAAAAGAAAAATATCTAATTTTGTATTGCTTTTTTTCTTCAAGAGAAACGTTTTAATCGCTTCTTGAGTTTGCATGAAAGAGGCTCCTTTTTACTTAAATTGTTAAAACTTGAAAATATTACTGTTTTTTTCATAAATTTAGACAAAAAAACAGTAAACATATAGGTAGAATCTCTACTATCTTATTTCTTGCATACAAAAAAATCAAGGAGTGAGAGAGTTATGAGATATTCAACCATCTTAATATCAACATTTGCAGCCTTAAGCTTATCGCTTACTATAAATCAGACAGTCCACACAGAGGAGACAGAAACAGCCAAATGGACAGAAACCAAGTGGGCCAACGTCAATCGAATTACCTTTCAGGATGAATTTTCATCCTTCAATTCAGGAGTCGCAAAATTAAGAAAAGGACAAACAGCGACCATCAAAGCAAAAATTGACTATTCGGGAGACTTAGCACCTATACTACAATCAGCTGTTACATTTGAGAATGTTGATCCCACTTTGTCGATTGGCTATGACGAGAACACTTTGACTATCCAACACAAGCAAGCGATATTTACCTTCACCGTTACATTAAATCAGGACTTGTTAAAACCAGCGCTTTTTACTGTCAAGGTATCAGATGGACTACCGAACGATCATCATCATTTAACGCCGTATAGTCAGCGGCAGACAATTGAGCAAGATTCAGCCATCGACTCAGGAGGAGATCTTGTTGAAGAACCAACAGATAAACCAGAAAATGAAATAAGCCAGAAGTACCGCCTACAGAAAATCCAGACGGAGAACAGAAACCGGAAATAGAACCTGGAGAAGAATCCGATACAGAAACTCAACCAGAGCCAGACAATGAATCAAAACCTGAAATAACCCCTGGAGAAAAACCAGATGTAACTCCAGAACCAGATACGGATTCTGGAAACCAAACAGTACCGGAAACAAATCCAGACACAGATAATGAAACTGAAAATCCAGAAAAACCAGAGGTAGATCCAGAAGAAAAACCAGATGTGACTCCAGAACCAGATACGGACGCAAGAGACCAAGGAATACCAGAAAAAATAAACAAAAAAACAATTCAAGAGGATGGAAAAAAAGAGAGTAAAAAATCAAATCTAGCAATTCTAAAAATAAATGAAGAGCAGCTGAATAAAAAATCACGAATATTTGATAGCGCCCAATCAGCTGAAACCTTAAAAAGTAGCAAGGATACAACCTTTGCTAGTCCTGAAACGAAAAATAAACAGCTACCAAAATCCGGAGAGTCACAAAACAAAGTTATACTGTGGAGCGGAATCATTCTATTAAGTATAGCAACAATGCTTTCTGCAAAAAGGTTTAAACAAAACAGATCTCTCTAACATTTGAATAATGTCTGTGAACGCATTTTTCAAATAAAAAGAAATATCCAGAAAATGACCCCAAAATACCAGATTGAAATCTGATATTTGGGGTCGTTCATACTTTATCTTTCTTCATATTTATTTTAAGGGATATCTGTTTCTTTTGGAAGATGGTTCGGGATCTTTTTCACTTTCAATACATCTAAAAAGAAGGTAAAGATCGGAATGCCGACAATCAAGCCCCAAACGCCAAAGAACCGTTCGCTAACAAGTAAGACCACAAATGTATAAAAAATCGGCAGTTCTGTTTTGCTGGACATCAACTTCGGATTCAGCACATAAGACTCAATTAGATGGACAATCAAAATCGTAATCAGGATATAAACAACATCTCGGATGCCTCCTTGGGAATAAGCTATGAAAGATAGAGGAATACAAGAAATGATAACACCTGCTACTGGGATCAGACTTAAAATGAAAATCATGATCGCTAAACTCAGCAGCTGATGAAAGCCAAATACAGCCAAGGCGATTGTAGTGAGCAACGTATTTAAAAGAGCGACAACAAATTGAGCTTCTAATACCAAACCAAATGTATTGACAAACTTATCGGCAAAATAGTAAATATCTTGAAAGAACCAAGAAAATTCACTTTTTAAAAACAATCTTGAGAATACAATTGTTTTTTTCTTTTCAATCATAAAAAAGAAACTTAAGATGAATGACATAGCAAACGCCACTGCCATTTTTCCTATATCCTGTAAATAGCCAAGCGCAATCGAAGCGCCATTTTGAAGCTGTTCAAAAAAATCGTTTCGCTCAATATAAGTATGGATATATTGTAAAACAGGATCTGCATCTTTTGGCTGATGCTCGTAAAAATTAATAACGGACTGGATCATGTCAAATGTTTGATGAATAAGCATCGGGATATACTTTGTGAATGCCAGATAGATAAGGTAAACGATCAGTGTATAAATCATGATAGCTAAAACACCTGTAGGAATTCGGACAAATCGCTGAATGATTTGAACAAGATGAATCATCAAATAAGTAAAGATAAATGTGAGCAAAATGGTTGTAATCATACTTCTAACTAAGAAAAGAACAAAAACGACAAATAATAAAACAGTGAGACGGCGTATTTTTTCATTCGCCAAAAAACGCTGATAAACGGTCAAATCGACAACCTCCAAATAACAAAAAATAAACACGTTATTCATTATATGATGGAATATGAAAATAAGAAAGAGAAAGAGCAAAAAGAAAAACCGCTAAATGACGTTATCTTATGAGTTGGTTTTCCTCATAAAATCGTTCATCTAGCAGTTTCAGCCCTTTTTCTGGTCTTGATGAAAATTATCTAGCATTTTTCGGGTCAGATGTTGCAGTGTATCCAATTCTTCCTGTTCAAGTGGAAGATAAGACTTGATCTTTTGTGGAATACCTTCTGCTTGTTTTTGCAACGCAGCACCTTGAGCAGTCAGCGTAACATTTACGATTCTTTCATCACCCGTTTCACGCTGACGATTAATATAATTTTTTTCTGCTAACTTTTTTAGTAAGGGAGTCAGCGTACCAGAATCCAGACACAAATCATTTCCTAGTTCTTTCACTGAAGTCTTTTTCTTTTCCCATAAAACTAACATCACAAGATACTGGGTATAGGTAAGATTCAGCGGCTTGAGGAGGGGAATGTAGTGTCTAATGATTTCCTTAGAGGCGGCATATAAAGGAAAACATACTTGATTAACTAAATATAGATCTTCCATTTTTCCACCTCCGCTGTTTTACTATAGTGTATCATAGCGGATTTACACAAAAAAGTCTATTCACTAACTGCTTTCAGAGTAACTTCTATATTTCCAGCTGTAGCTTTTGAATACGGACACACTTTATGCGCTGCCTCTAATAATTCTTGCGTTTCTTCCAGAGAAAGACCTTCGATAGATCCTTCAATCTCTACACCTAAGACAAAGCTCGTTTCACTTTCTGAATAAAGGGAAACTTGTGCACTGACAGTAGAAGCCCCAGAGATATTTTTTTGCTGTTTGATCAATTCTAATGCACTGTTAAAACATGCACTGAAACCAGCTGCAAACAATTGTTCAGGGTTGGTTGCATTTTCGACGCGTTTACCAGGAGCTGCAATATTCAATTCGAATGTACGATCGGGATTATGCACTTCTCCAGAGCGTCCGCCTGTGTTGATCATTTTCGTAGAATACATTTTTTTCATAAAATTACCACCTTTAATTATATTTTATACAATTGAATTTTACACAATATAATTGTGGAAAGCAAAGAAATGGATTGGCATAAGATAAATAAGAGAAAGCACATGAAACAGACGCGCTTTCTCGAATAGCAAACATATACAAAAAATATCAGAGACAAAAAATAATCTCATCATAAACATTACATATATTTCTCAAAAAGTTGTTTTCTTTCTTCAAAAATTACTTCACGATGGACCTGATGAAGCATCCATAAATAACCAAAAGGATCTCTGAACATTGAGTTAGTCACACCAAAGTCCATCATTTCTGTCATTTCTTGAATCTCTACACAGCCATTTCGTAATGCTTTATTATGTGTGTCCTCGATATCAGAGACGATGATATTGAACCAGATCGTATTTGGATGTTCAGCAGTAGGAGCAGTCAAACCAAGAGACGTGTTTTCATCCAGCATATGGAATCTCGTGCCATACAAGGTAAAAATGACTTCATTATTGCCTCTAGGGTAATCTGTTGCCTCAATCAGTTGTATTTCATCAAAGATTGTTTGATACAGTTCTAGTGCTTTCAAACTATCATTTAATACAAAATCGATTTCCGTTCCTTTATGCATAAAGATCTCCTCTCCTTTTCAGTCGAACAGTTACTAGATTCTTTTATTATACCAGCTAAAGAAAACGCATTCAAAAAAATAGCGGATTTACTTACCAACTCATTCGATTGGATGATAAGTAAATCCGCGTCCCATTACTTCTGCTACGCTGCTGACAATGACAAAGGCACTTGGATCGATTTCTTCTATCAATGGTTTCATTCGGGAAAATTCATGATCAGTCACAACGATCAATAAAACCTCTTTTGACTTTCGATTATACCCGCCTTTTGCCTCTAGCAGGGTAAGGCCACGTCCAATCTCAGCACTTAAGCGAAGGCGGATGTCTTCCAAATAATGTTCACTCATGACCATAACAGATTTCTTTCGATTGATACCTGTTTCGATATAAGTCATGACAATTGAAGTGATTGCAATAGATAAAATAGCATAAAGAAACTCTTCTATTCCAAAAATAAACAGATTAAGAGAAACAACGAATGCGTCTGTAAAAAATAAGCCAATCGAAGTATTCAAGTGGAAATATTTTTTAAAAATGAGGGGAGGGATCGTCGTACCGCCGCTAGAAGAGTTGTTTTTATATAAAATCGCAACTCCTAAAGCAAAAATCGCACTTCCAAAAATGACAGACAACAACCGATCTGAAGTAATCATTGTTTCTGGAACTATTGCAATGATTAAAGGAAAAACCAAGCTTCCGAAAAGTACTTTAAAAAAGGGTTTTTTACCTAAAAATAGAAGAGCTAGTACCAACATAACGATATTCAACACTAAAATAACTATAGCTCGGTCAAAGCCTAAAGCAGCTTCCAGTAATATTCCTAGACCACTGACACCTCCAGCAGCAATATGATGAGGCCCTAAAAACATATTGATAGCGACTCCTAATATGAAGAGGGCAAAAATAATCTTAATGTATGTCCATATAAATTGTCTCGTTTCTTTCATTTATCCACTTCCTTAATTCATTAATAATACTCTTATCTTATTATAACTTACTTTTCACCTTAAGTTAACTTTAATTAATAAAAAAATTAGGCTAGTCTAAATTATTATGTTTCATTCTTCTAGAATATACTTCTACGTCAAAAACTGTTAAAAAACTTTTACTTTAGAAAATTGTAGAAATTGATCGCTTAAGATAAATTCAGGATACTAAATAGTACAGGAAGTAGACTAAAACTTTTAAAAGTTTTAAGTCTATCTATTTGGCAAGTTTAAAAAATAAAAATTCGGTATCAAAAAACTGTTACCGATAACATTTTTGAAAGCGTTGTCTTTTGCTTCTCTATCACTTATAGTGATGACGTCATATTAAAACACAAGGAGGAAATCAATGGATACAGCTGCAATTTATCATCGACCGGAAAGTGAATATGCATTTTTATATACGAATACAAGATTTCGTATTCGGCTTCGTACTAGGAAAAATGATATCAAAAAAGTATATGTGCTATGTGGAGATCCATATACTATAACAACTGAAAAATGGTATCAAAAACAACGACCAATGAAAAAATGTCTAAGTACCAATGTTCATGATTATTGGGAAATTGAAGTGACGAGCGAAACAAGGCGCTTACAGTATGCGTTCCATGTTGTTGGGGAAGATAACACGGACTGTTTTTACGGTGATCAAGGAATTTTTCCTTATCGAGAAAATGTGATTACTGAACCAAATTTTTATTTTCGAATACCTTATTTTCATCAAATCGATCGATTCACTATTCCAGAATGGGTAAAAGAAACAGTATGGTATCAAATTTTTCCCGAAAGATTTGCAAACGGGGACAAAGCAAATGACCCCGAACACACTTTACCTTGGGGAAGTAAAGATCCAGACCGAGAAGACTTCTTCGGGGGAGATTTGCAAGGTGTGATGGATCATTTGGATTACTTGACGGACCTTGGCATCAATGGCATCTATTTTTGTCCCATATTTAAAGCCACATCCAATCATAAATACGATACGATTGATTATTATGAGGTGGATCCCGCTTTTGGCGATAAAAAACTTTTAAAAAACTTGATTGATGAAGCACATAAAAGAGGGATACGTATCATGTTCGATGCTGTATTCAATCATATGGGTGTCCATTCACCACAGTGGCAAGACGTTCTCAAAAACGGAGAAAAATCGATCTATAAAGACTGGTTCCACATCCGTTTTTTCCCAGTAGATTCTTATCAGATGACTGACTTACCAGAAACTGCTGAAAATATCCCATATGATACTTTTGCTTTTACTCCATTCATGCCGAAACTAAATACAGCAAATCCAGAAGTGCAAAAATATTTGCTGGATATCGCAACTTATTGGATAAAAAAATTCGATATTGATGGATGGCGTCTTGATGTTGCTAATGAAGTCGATCATCATTTTTGGAAAAAATTCAGAGAAGCAGTTACAGAAATCAAACCAGACATCTATATCCTTGGAGAGATTTGGCATTCCTCTCAAGCTTGGCTGCAAGGGGATGAATTCCATGCAGTGATGAATTATGCATTTACAGATTCGATTAAAGATTATTTTGCAAAAAAGAAAATCACAGCTTCACAAATGGTCAGTGGAATGAATCATCAGCAAATGCTTTACAGAGATCAGGTGAACGAAGGAACATTCAACTTATTAGATTCTCATGATACTGCCAGGATCTTGACCCTTTGCCAAGGTAACAAAGAATTGATGAAGTCTGTGATGGCCTTTATGTTTCTTCAAAAAGGGTCTCCTTGTATCTATTACGGGACAGAAATAGGGATGACTGGTGAAGATGACCCGGATTGCCGCAAATGTATGATATGGGAGAAGGAGGAACAAGATCTAGAGCTATTCGGTTTTATAAAAGAACTTGTTTCTCTAAGGAAACAGTTGTCTAAGATTATTTCTGAAGGTTCTACTCAGTGGCTAATAGTAAATGATCGTGAAGATAAGCTCTATTTCACACGGGAACTAGAGGGACAGATCATCTATGTTTACTTTAATCAGTCAAAAGAACCTTGGGTAGTAGAACAGGAAAATGAGGTGATTCTTAGTCAAAATTGTCAGTTGTTAGAAGACGGGAAAGCAGAGATACGACAATACGGATTTTTGATCATGTGTTGAAAACTGTTACCGGTAACAGCAAGAAAGCGTTTGCAAATGAAGATTTGTGCCCATTATAATAAGGGTGTAACAGCACGTTGAATACACAGGAGGAAATGAAGATGAAAAAAAGAAGTGTGAAACAGTTGGGTTTAGGGTTAATCTCTTTAGGAATCTTAGGCGGATTAGCGGCTTGTGGCAATGGTAACTCTTCAGCAGAAGGGGAAGCCGATGAAGGAAAAACGTTAACAGTTTCCGTTGATTCTGGATATAAAGATTATATAAACGAAATAAAAAACACTTTCGAAAAAGAAAACGATGTGAAAATCAAGCTAGTAGAAAAGGACATGTTCGATCAGTTGGAATCATTAGCGTTAGATGGGCCTGCTGGAAAGGGACCTGACGTTATGATGGCAGCATATGACCGGATCGGTGCGTTAGGACAGCAAGGACATCTGGCGGAAGTAAAACTGGGAAATGAAGCAGCTTACGATGAAACAGACAAAGCCCAAGTGACTTATGATGGAAAAATCTACGGAGAACCTGCAGTAATCGAGACCCTTGTTTTGTACTATAACAAAGATTTAGTCGATACAGCACCATCAACGTTTAAAGATTTGGAGAATCTATCCAAAGACAGTCGTTTTGCTTTTGAGTCAGAAGCAGGAAAAAATACAGGATTTTTAGCTAAATGGACTGACTTTTATTATTCCTATGGTTTAATTGCAGGTCACGGTGGCTATGTATTTGGTGATGATGGTACAAATCCTTCAGATATCGGTTTGAATAATGCAGGTGCTGTAGAAGGAATCTCTTATGCAACAGATTGGTTCAAAAATGTTTGGCCAAAGGGAATGCAAGACATAAAAAGTGCAGGAGACTTCGCCAGCCAGCAATTCATGTCCAATAAAACTGCAGCAATCATTGACGGTCCATGGCAAGCGCAAACATACAAGGAAAACAATATCAATTATGGTGTAGCCAAAATTCCTACTCTAAATAATGGACAGCCTTATCAACCGTTTGGCGGAGGAAAAGGATGGGTAGTCAGCAATTATGCTAAAAACAAAGACCTCTCTCAAAAATGGCTTGATTATGTAACGAATCAGGAAAATCAAGAAAAATTCTTTGAAATGGTAAATGAAATCCCTGCAAACCAACAAGCTAGGGAAACAGCAAAGGCTAAAAACGATGAATTAACAACAGCTGTGATTGAACAATATGAAACAGCTCAAGCGATGCCAAACATCCCAGAAATGGGCGAAGTTTGGACAGGTGCAGAAAACTTGATGTTCGATGCAGCATCAGGTTCAAAAACACCAAAAGAATCCGCAGATGAAGCAGTAAAAACAATCAGTGAAGCCATAGAACAAAAATACTGATTAAAATGATAACCGTCCATTTTTATAAAAAATGGAACAGGTGCTTCAGATAAAAGTGGCAAGAGCGAGATGGAAAATTATCTTGCTCTTGTTGCCATTATCTTAAAAGCAGTTTGCGGTTTAGCAAGTTTAGAGGGGGCATTCAGATGCAGCAAGATAAAACAAGCAATATCAACGAAAAAAAAATCACGCTTTGTTCACTTATTCCAGGGATGGGGCAGTTTGTAAATGGCCAAGCTTTTAAAGGTATCGTTTTTTTCGCCATATTCGTCCTATTCATTGGTCAGATGCTTCTGGGCGGATTTCATGCATTGGTAGGATTGGTTACTTTGGGAAGTATACCAATGGAAGATCATTCATTATTTATTTTGATTGAAGGCACTTTGCAATTCATCATTACAATCATTTTCTTGATTTTTTACGGTTTGAATCTTTTAGACGCTTATCGAGTAGCGAAGATGCGTCAAGAGGGCAAAAAAATCAATCGGACGATGAAGGAAGTCATACATAATATAGGTGATGAAGGTTTTCCTTATCTATTGACACTTCCCGCTTATCTTCTCATGATTTTTACGATCATTTTCCCAGTCCTAGTTACATTGTTCACTGCATTTACTAATTATGACTTCAATCATATTCCACCAGCCAGTTTGATTGATTGGGTAGGGGCTAAAAACTTTTTTAGTATCTTCTTTTTAAGCTCATATCGTAATACTTTTTTTGCAGTCTTTTCGTGGACCGTGATTTGGACTTTATGTGCAACAACTTTGCAAATCACCCTTGGTATTCTCACAGCGGTTGTTGCTCACCAGAAATTTATTAAATTCAAACGTATTTTCGGTATCATTTTCTTATTACCATGGGCGGTCCCAGCTTTTATTACTATCATGAGTTTTTCGAATATATTCAACGACAGCGTAGGAGCCATCAATACTCAAGTGATTCCTTTCCTAAACCAGCTTCCTTTTGTAGATATCAGTGCAATCTCTTGGAAAACAGATCCCAACTGGACGAAAGTAGCAATTATCTTAGTGCAGGGCTGGTTAGGATTTCCCTATATCTATGTGATGGTTACAGGAATCTTACAATCGATTTCAGAAGACTTATATGAAGCAGCAAAAATCGACGGAGCAAATGCATGGCAGCGCTTTTCAAACATCACGCTTCCTGCTGTCTTCCTAGTGGCAGCGCCAACATTTATTACACAGTATACGGGGAATTTCAATAATTTCTCCATGATCTATCTGTTTAACAATGGTGGTCCCGGAAGCGTAGGCGGAGGAGCTGGTTCTACTGATATTCTTATTTCCTGGATCTATAAACTTACGACTGGAACTTCTCCGCAATATTCTATGGCTTCAGCAATCACGTTGATTATCTCCATCATCGTTATCTGTGTGTCATTGCTGGTATTTAAAAAGACAAATGCGTTCAATATGGGGGATTAACAATGAAAAAATTTCATTCGAGTGCTCGATTCCAAAAACGACTTTCTCACTTTTTTACTTACTTTTTTCTTTTAATACTTTCAGTCATTATCATCTATCCGCTTTTGATCACAGCAAGTACTGCCTTCAAGTCAGGAAATATTGCAGCTTTTAGTTTAGATCTTTCAAGTGACTGGACTTTAGGAAACTTTACTCGGCTATTCAGTGAAACACTTTACGGGACTTGGTATAAAAATACGTTAATCATCTCTGTCCTAACGATGATCGTACAAGTAACTGTAGTAACTTTAGCTGGCTATACGTATAGCCGTTATCGTTTTATCGGCCGCAAATCAAGTTTGATGTTCTTTTTAGTGATTCAGATGGTACCGACTATGGCAGCATTGACTGCTTTTTATGTCATGGCTTTCCTATTAGAGGCGCTAGATAAGTACTGGTTCTTGACAATGATCTATATAGGCGGTGGAATTCCAATGAATACTTGGCTGATGAAAGGATACTTTGACACTGTACCAATAGATTTAGATGAATCTGCTAAACTTGATGGGGCAGGGCATTTCAGGATTTTTTTCCAGATTGTATTACCGCTTGTCAAACCGATGCTCGCCGTTCAAGCATTATGGGCTTTTATGGGACCTTTTGGGGATTTCATGTTAGCTAAGTTCCTGCTTCGAACACCTGAAAATCAGACTGTTGCTGTCGGCTTACAAACATTTATTTCTGATGTGACAAACCAAAGAGTCTCTCTTTTTGCTGCTGGGGCAATTTTGATTGCACTACCGATTTGTCTATTATTCTTCTTTTTACAAAAGAACTTTGTTACCGGCCTGACATCTGGCGGAACAAAAGGATAGGAGCAGAGTATCATGCAAACATTTCCGTTAAACTATTTTTCCGCATTACGTACGCCAACTCAAGTGTTTGCGGGACGCAAACTATTATCATGGCCTAAATTTTTCTTGATATTTGTATTTTTAGTTTCCTTGATGGTCATGCCTGTGACTCTTTTTTATGCCAATCAGATCCAAGCGATTCCATTAGAACAATTTCTATCCGTTCATTCGCTGATCGATGAACAAGGAACCAAAAAATTTTCTGAACTTGAATTATCTGAAACTGGGTTACAATCATCGCAACAAACGATAGCTGTGACCCCTGAAATTTTGGTAGGTGTGTCTTTATCTGAGAAACAACAATCCGATCATGGAACTTTTATTGATTTTGAGAAGGAACAATGGGTGATCCAACAAAAGGATAAATCTGGTATACGCCGCTATACGATGAATTATAGTCCATCTTTCCAACCAGATTCTGTACGTACGCCCGAAGATTTCCAACGATTTTTAGAAAGAGAATTTTATGCCAGTAATCGTCCAACAATCATTTTATCTTATAGTTTAAGTCTTGGTCTTGTCCTATTTGTCATGACGAGTCTCATTTTATTCGGGGCTTCCTTTTTCTTGTGGATGACAAGAAAAAGCCAACTTTCATCCATTCATACATTCAAAGAGAGTGCAAATTTGATGCTGAATGTTATGGGAATAGGTTCCATGGCAGCAGCAGTTGTAGGGTTTATCCACTTTGACTTTATCTTGATGCTAAGTGTCCAAACAACGATAACTGTCTTGCTGCTTTTATGGGTTTTTGTCAAAACAAGATTCAAAGATAAGCGTGTCGAATGACAAGTTTAAGCGATTTATGCGACAATGAATGTGAAAAAAATGAAAAATAAAGTAGTTTTTGAAAAATTTCTGAAAAAATTAAACTTCTTAGTTGATTCTTTTCTTTTTTAGTATTAACGTAATAGGGTAGTTTTTTTAAGGAGGAAAATCATGTTAGAGAAAACTTTATACAATCAATTATTTTCACGTTCTTTCTCGCTCCCTGTCGAAGTAAATTATTGGGACGGTACAACGAAACAATACGGAGATACGGACACTCCTCCCCAAATCAAAATCAATATCCATGAAGAAATCCCAATGAAAGAGATTACAAGCAACGCTTCTTTGGCACTAGGAGAAGCCTATATGGATCATCGAATCGAGATCGAGGGAAGTATCCAAGCATTGATCAACGATGCTTATCAGCAAGCAAACAGCTTTTTACGAGGAAAAGATTATCTAAAATGGCTGCCAAAGAAAGAAAAACATACGAAACAAAAAAACAAAGAAGATATCCATGCGCATTATGACTTAGGTAACGACTTTTATAAACTTTGGCTAGATCCAACTTTGACTTATTCTTGTGCCTATTTCAACACACCTGAAGATACGTTGGAACAAGCACAAATCAATAAAGTCCATCATATCTTAGACAAACTCTTTATCAAAGAAGGCGAAACGTTGCTTGATATCGGTTGTGGCTGGGGAACATTGATGTTCACTGCTGCCAAAGAGTATAATGTCAAGGCAACTGGGATCACACTAAGTGAAGAACAATACGATTTGATTACCAAAAGAATAAAAGAAGAACATTTAGAAGATAAATGCCGTGTATTATTAATGGATTACCGCGAACTAAAAGGCGAAACATTTGATCATATCACAAGTGTGGGTATGTTCGAACATGTAGGTTCTGAAAACCTTGAAGGTTATTTCAAAGTTGTAAAAAATCTACTAAAACCAAAAGGAACAGCTTTGATCCATGGAATCAGCCGACAACAAGGTGGTGCGACAAATGCTTGGATCAATAAATATATTTTCCCTGGCGGTTATGTCCCTGGCGTTACTGAATTAGTTGATAACATTACAAAAAACGATTTGCAACTGATTGATTTGGAAAGCTTACGTCGTGACTACCAATTGACATTAGAACATTGGACAAAGAATTTTCATCAAGTCCAAGATCAAGTCACGAAAGAAATGGGAGATTCCTTCTATCGAATGTGGGATCTATACTTACAAGCTTGTGCAGCTTCATTTGAATCAAGTAATATCGATGTGATTCAATATTTGCTTGTTCAACCTGGAAACAATGACATCCCAATGCATCGGGCATAATTGAGGCAAAAGTACTGTTTAAAGACTATTTAAAAAGAAGCTAAGTTTTATGATGCTCCAGAAGTGAATTTTTTTGTCTAACTTCTAGGATTGTCTCTAAAGCTTAGTTTCTTTTTCTTTATATTTTCATAACGCGAATTGTAAAATTAAGTTAGAAAAATAAAAAGGCATTTATGGTACACTCAAATTGTATTTCCGACGAAAGAAAACAAAGGAGTGTAACCATAAATGACCTACAAACATCTTACCATAGACGAACTGACAATGATAGAATCATATTATCTTCAACATAATAAGCCGGTTGAAATCGCTAACCGAATGGGACGTGCTATACAAACTATTTATAATGTAGTCAATAAGTTCAAGCAAGGCAAGACTGCTCTTGATTATTGGCACCAGTATAAAGAAAATAAGAAAAAATGTGGTAGAAAAGTCATTCAATTACCTGCTCATGAAGTAGATTACATTAAAGAGAAAGTCACTCTTGGTTGGATGCCTGACGTCATTATCGGGCGAAAAGAAAGGCCTGTTTCATGCGGTATGAGAACACTTTATCGTTTATTTTCTAAAGGAATATTTAATATTGACACACTACCGATGAAAGGTAAAAGAAAACCCAATGGCCATCAGGAAAAACGGGGAAAACAACAGTATCAGCGCTCAATCCATGATCG
>NZ_BEHC01000042.1:11491-32688 GCF_003112495.1 Enterococcus sp. H57 | reverse complement strand
GTGTTCTCTTAGACATAAAAATTCCTCCTGGTATGTTTTCTTCTAGTCTACACACCTTAATTTTTCTGTCTAGTTAATTGTAGCCTATCCAATATCATAAGATATTTCTTACATCTTTTTGTTTTGAGCAGGACTTTAGATAATTTTATTAATATATGCTAGCATGCTTTTGTAAGAAAAAGAAAGAGGGCGTATTAGTTATGTATCTTAAAATTACGGAACAAGCACAAGAAAGATTACAAAAATATATTGATGAAGGCGCAACAGTTATATTGGATTTAGATGATGGCGTTGGGGAATATTCTAAAATGGGTGTTTGCTCTTTAGATACTAGTTTTCGTTTACTTCTTCTTGATAAAGAACAGAGAAAAAATGATTATAAACTCCAATTAGATAGTGATATTGGGGATGTTTATATAAAAGATTATTCAAAAATGTACATGGATGAACATATGACCCTTTCTTTAGATCCACGTCTAGGTGTATTTACTCTTGAAAGCCCAAGTGGTTCTTTAGACAGTCATGTTCAATTAGTAGATCTACGACCAGAAAAATTCTCTGGAATAAAACAATAACTTTCTCTCTATTGTCCATAAAACTAGTCTCAATCAAGCTGTATTGAAAAAACAAGACAACATTCTTACCATGGTAAATAAAAAGACGACACATTTTGTCGTCTTTTTTTAAATTAACTATTTTCGATAAAAGATCGCATAGCTTGTGCCATTATTTCTGGCTTTTCTCTATTCAATTCATGTTTTCCGTTTTTAATAAAGAGTAGCCGGCCATTCGTTGAAAGTTTATATAAACGTTTTGCTGCTGGTTTATTCGCATGATCTTTGGTACCGCATAAAATCAATTTAGGAAGTCGTGATGTACGAAGCTGTTTTTTGCAGTCTAATGTTTCAAGTGAACGAAGTAGGGTAAGGGTTTGTTTTTTAGATAGACCTAATTTTTCAAATATCTTAGAAGGTACGCAGTAAAAATAAATATTCTGGAAAGTAAGCAATAAGCGATTAGGAGACTCAAATTGTGGAGCGACTAAAACAACCTTTTTTAAATATGGAGAAGGAGTTGCAAGATAGTTTAAAGCAATAACAGCGCCTAAAGATAATCCACATAAAATAAAAGGTTCCTTTATCTGATTCAATTGTACTTCGATGTATTTGGTTAAGTCGTCTAAAGTAGCAGTGTCTGTGCTGTTTAAATGATTGAACAATGAAAGACTTTTGCAAGAATAACTATTGGGTAGATAAGAGATTACATCTTTCCATGATTGTTCGTCTTGGCCTAGACCATGCAAAAAAACAATTTTCATATTGCTCTCCTTTTTATAGTTATCATATAGACTTTCTTTGTACTATTAAAATATAAACATTCATTTCTTACGTCATAAAATAAAAAAACAGCGCAGACACATTGTTAAACCAACATGTTGCACTGTTTAAGGAAGCCACTTGCCGGGCTTGAACCGGCGACCTCTTCCTTACCATGGAAGCGCTCTACCAGCTGAGCTAAAGCGGCATTATCATTAATACAAATAATAGGATAACGAATATTAATGTATTTGTCAACAGAATTTTTTCGAAAAAATGTGTTTCTCTAATAGGAAAACAGATTTTAGAAAAAATAAAAATAACAAAAAATGCGAACGGTTTCTTTGATAATATAATAAAAAAATTCAAAAAAAGTATTGCGTTATTTAGAAGAAATTGATATTATATTTATGTACTTGATTCCGGCATAGCTCAGTTGGTAGTAGCGCATGACTGTTAATCATGATGTCGTAGGTTCGAGTCCTACTGCCGGAGTAAATAAAGCTTATGCAAAGAAAAAGAAATCCAATCACTTGGGTTTCTTTTTCTTTTATTATTATGATGAATCAAGCTTTCTGTTTTTGTCACGTATGTTGTAATCTTTACGAAAGAGTAGAGTTGGCTACTCATAATCAACCATACTTCCCATCATCGCTAAATACGAAATAAATCAGCATTCCTACACCAATCAAAGCACAAGCTGCACCAAGAAAAGGGATGACATTCCCAAAGTTATCTGTATTCATAAGTATGCCACCACCCACAAACAAAAAGCCGCCAGCAATCAGGTTTTTCATTTTATTCATCTCCTTTCTTATGTTATAGTATTTCCTTCTTTCAATGAGTATTTTGAAAGCTATCTTATTGTATGATGTTCTTCTAGGCCTCTTCTTTATTATACAGGCCATTTTCGTTATCTCATAGAAATATTCCTTTTTATCTGAAAACTATTGTATACCGTATGACATTTTTCTTCATGAAGTTGTAAGTATATTCTCATTCAAATGAAAATTTCATCATAGAAGAGATTGTATTTCTAAATTCTTAAGAGTAAAATACGAAGTATAACTTGGATTTGGAAGGATGATTGGATGAAAGCTATTACGCCTGATATGACAACAAAATTTAACAAACAGTTTCAAGCAAATATCAAACAGCAGGCATTGCAGCGGGCAGTTGTGAAGAACGGAATTACTGCTTCTGCTGAAAATGTTTCAGCACATGTGGAGAATACACCGGTATTTTCTATAGATTTGGCTACGGGGAAAGTGGCTAATCAAATGCAATCGGGGCGTTGCTGGATGTTTGCTGCACTGAACACATTCCGTCATAAGATGCTGAATCAATTCCATTTAAAAGAGTTTGAATTATCACAAAATTACACTTTTTTCTGGGATAAATATGAAAAGGCAAATTATTTCTATGAAAACATCATTGCAACAGGAAAAGAGGCAATCGATAGCCGGAAAGTAGCTTTCTTACTCGCTACTCCTCAACAAGATGGCGGCCAATGGGATATGATCGTTTCATTATTCCAAAAATATGGCGTTGTGCCTAAATCGGTGATGCCGGAAAGTGCGAATAGTTCAAATTCTCGAGATTTGAATAACTACTTGAACAAATTACTGCGTAAAGATGCAGTAGTGTTACGGAAAATGGTTGCTCAAGGAGAAACATTAGACGCTATTGAAGAAAAGAAAGAAGAAATGCTAGAAAGCATTTATAACTTCTTAGCTATCTCATTAGGAACACCTCCAAAAGAATTCGATTTTGAGTACCGCGATGAAGAAAAGAACTATCATCTTGACCGAGGACTGACACCACAAATTTTTTATGATAAATACATCGGTGTAAAATTAGATGATTATGTTAGCGTGATCAATGCACCAACAAAAGACAAACCATTCAATCGTTCTTATACAGTAGAGATGCTAGGAAATGTCGTTGGCGGGAAAGAAGTCAAATATCTGAATGTTGATATGGAAACTTTCAAAAAATTAGCGATTGCTCAGCTTGAAGAAGGAGAATCTGTTTGGTTTGGTTGTGATGTAGGTCAATCTTCTACTAGAACTAGTGGCATCATGGCCTTAGATGCTTATTCAATGGATGATCTATTTGATACGGATTTTACAATGACTAAAGCTGAACGTTTAGATTTTGGAGAAAGTCTGATGACCCATGCGATGGTATTGACCGGTGTTGACTTAGTAGACGGGCAATCAACAAAATGGAAAGTCGAAAATAGCTGGGGCGAAAAAGTTGGAAAGAATGGCTTCTTTGTTATGAGTGATGCCTGGATGGACGAATATACGTACCAAATCGTTGTAAGAAAAGATTTATTGACGAAAGAGCAATTAAATGCGTTCAATGAAGAACCAATTGTTCTATCTCCGTGGGATCCAATGGGTGCTTTAGCATAGACGAGTATTTCAATGAAGAGTATGTAGTAAAGATAAAAAGAGCTGGCTTAAGCCAGCTCTTTTTATCTTTAAAGTCCATTCCCTGTTTTTTATGGTTCCTGTGCTATAATTCTAAATAAAGGATAAGGATTGGAAATAATCCTTTTATCATTAAAAATATGATGACGAAGTAGAATAAAATTGGGAGTAGGGGGGAAAGTCATGGATATCCAAACTGTTTTATCTGATCTGAAATTAAATGGTAAAGTGATTCCAGTTGTTGGTGGCGATGTTAATCAGACCTATCGTATAAAAACCGAACATCGTGCTTATTTTTTAAAAATCCATCCGAATGTAAAAAAAGGATTTTTTGAAGCAGAAGTAGACGGATTAAAAGAACTGTCAGCATTCGTACGTGTACCGGATACGTATATGCTAGGTGAAACAAGTGAAGGCGCTTATTTGTTAATGGAATGGATCGAGCCGGGAAAAGGGGATCAACGAGATCTTGCTGCAGCTTTAGCTAATCTCCATCAGCAAACAGCGCCACAATTTGGTTTTCGTAAAGATAACTATTTGGGTACACTTGTTCAGAAAAATTCTTTTGAAGAAGATTGGTGGACTTTTTTCTTTAAAGATCGGCTTGAATCCCAGATTTCTTTGGCAGAAGAAACGAATCGATGGAATGTACAGCGTCAAGAAAAGTATCTGCGATTTAAAGAACGTGTATTGAAATCGGTTGAACCAAAAAAGATCACTCCACGCCTCTTGCACGGAGACCTGTGGAGTGGTAATGTGTTCTTTGACCAGCAAGGGCATCCAGTTTTTGTCGACCCAGCTGTTTCTTATGGGAATCGGGAACAAGATATTGCAATGAGCCAGTTATTCGGTGGTTTCCGACCGGAATTTTTAGATGCTTATCAAACTATATTTCCATTAGAAAAGGGATGGAAAGACCGACTGCCGATTTACCAGTTATATTATCTTTTGGCACATTTGAATATGTTTGGAGAAAGTTACGGTTCCCAAGTAGATCAATTACTAGAAAATTTTTAAGAGGAGGGCGTGTTTTTGGCAAAAAAATATACCAAAAAGCATGAAGTTTCATATTATGAGTGTGACATCAACCAAACGATGACATTTCCTTCGATGTTAGGAGTAGTTATCAAAACGTCTGAAGATCAAAGCGACCAGTTGGGAAGAGGCAGTGAATTCGTCAATAGCTTTGGACTTACTTGGGTCATCACGAATTATTCCATGGAGATTAATCGTCTCCCTAGAGTCGGTGAAGTAATCTCAGTAACGACTCAAGCCATGGAGTACAATAAGTTTTTCTGTTATCGGAACTTCTGGATCCATGATGAAGATGGGAAAGAATTAGTCAAAATAGAATCTGTTTTCGTATTGATGGATTTTGTGAATCGAAAAATGAGCAGTGTTAATGAAGAGATCATTGCTCCTTTTGAGAGTGAGAAGATCAAGAAAATCAAGCGTCAGGAAAAAATTGAAAAGATTGATTCGGGCTTCATGTTGCCATATCGTGTTCGTTTTTATGATATCGATAGTAATCAGCATGTTAATAATGCGATGTATTTTAATTGGATCATTGACGTATTAGGATATGACTTTTTGACTACGCATGTTCCAGAAAAAGTAATTATTCGATTTGATAAAGAAGTAGAGTACGGGAATGAGATCGAAAGCCATTTTGAACAAATCCCTATCGAAAATGGTGTCAAAACAAAACATGAAATCCGAATGCAAGAACAGCTGTATTGTGAAGCAAATATTATATGGAAAAATAAATAAAAAAGAGGTTGTGACAGAAGGGGGCAACTTCAAGAAATAAGAAGAAATTTACGAAAATTGTTTCTCAAATTTTTGTAAATTTTCGACTTAGTTTTCGAAGAAGCTATTTTTGTCACAGCCTCTCTTTTTAAGTTTAGCTATTAGATAATGATGTTTAGTTTTGGATAAACGAAATCAATTCTTCACCCGACAAACCATAGTTTACAGCAATCAATAGTTTTAAACGTGCTTTTTGACTATTAATACTGTTACAGAAAATAATCCCCATTTTTTCTAGTTCTTTTCCCCCGCCTTCATAATCATAAACAGGCTCTGCGATTCCATTGAAACAACGAGAAACAAGTACTACAGGGATTTTTTGGACAAGAAGCTTTTCCAAAGCAGCTAAGGCTTGTGGAGGGAGATTCCCCGCACCTAAAGCTTCGATTACCAAACCGTCTACTTTCGTATGGGCGATGGCTTCCAATAAGTCCCCTTGCATCCCAGCATATGCTTTAACGATCGGGATAGTCCCATCTACAGCGGAAATGTCCAGTCGCTTTGTTTCTAAAAGTTCCTGCAAGAATAAAATTCGATTCTTAGTTACTAAGCCGATGGGACCCAATGTAGGTGTTCGGAAAGTAGCAACATTTGTGGTATGGGTCTTTGTCACGTAGCGTGCAGAATGGATCTCATCGTTCATGACCACCAAAACCCCCTTATCTAGCGCTTCTTCACAACTTGCGACACGAATCGCACTTTCAAAATTATAAAGGCCGTCACTTCCAAGTTCATTACTTGAACGCATTGCCCCAGTCAAAACAATTGGTAATTTGTTGCCAATCGTTGTATCAAGAAAAAAAGCAGTTTCTTCTAATGTATCTGTACCGTGTGTGATCACCACTCCGGATATACCTGATGCATAAGCGGACAAGATACGTTCTTTTAATACCAACATGTGAGAAGGCATGATGTGTGGTGAGGGAAGATTGAAGATATCTTCAACTAATAATTCTACATGCTTGGGGAGTGTGATTTCTGCATCTAATAATGGGTTTGCCACATCAGGACTAACACCGCCCGTGAGCATGTTTTCTTTCATGGCGATCGTTCCGCCGGTGTGTAGTACAAGTATTTTTTTCATTTTACAGACTTCCTTACGAATAATTTTGCATAGCCGTTAAATCTTATTGTATACTATATAAAAGAGTTTTGCTATCAGTGAAGAATAACGAATAGCCTAACTTATCATAAAAAAGCTGACCTTATTAAAATGGAAAAGACTCAACCTTGACCTCCTAATACAATGGAGTATCTGGTTGAGTTTCTTTTACAAGAAAGCAGCCAAGGAAATCAATCACGAAGGTGGCCGGAAATGATCAGAATCGGATTAACATCGTTTAAAGAACATGACAAATTAACTGGTAAAAAGAATAACACTCTTTATGAATATGCAGGGTTTCTACCCTTAGTGGAATTAGATACTGCCTATTATGGAATTCCCCGAAAGTCCTCAGTTGAGAATTGGATAAGTGAAGTACCTGAATCATTTCGCTTTGTAGTCAAAGTCTATCAAGGAATCAGCGGTCAAGGAGACTGGAAGCCTTATTATCAGACCGAAGAAGAGATGATTGCGCATTTTTTAGATGTTATGTCGCCAATGGTAGATGCTGGAAAGATGTTTTGCTTTTTAGTCCAATTCCCCTCATCATTCAAATGTACGAAAGAAAATGTCCAGTACTTGCGCAAACTTAGAAAGTGGTTTGAGGGTTATCCTGTTTCTATAGAATTGCGGGATTATTCTTGGTACAGCGATGAATTTCTTGAACGTACAAGAAACTTTATGTCTAGAGCCGCTTTTTCTTTAGCCATCATCGATGAGCCACAGTTGCTGAATACAACGATTCCTTTTGATCCATTTGTCACCAATCCGAACTTTGCTCTTTTTCGATTCCATGGTAGGAATGCGCAAGGATGGCAAGCAAATGATAAAGAGTGGCGTAAAAAAAGAACGTTATATCGTTATTCAGAAAAAGAACTGCAAGAACTAGCACATGAAGTCAAAGTAGTTGATTCTAAGACAAAAGAGGTAGGTGTGATTTTTAATAATAATTCTGGTGGTGATGCGGCTGAAAATGCATTAGCACTGCAAAAAATATTAAATATCAAGCCAGATGGACTCAATCCAACCCAAATGGATCTGTTTTAAGGGCTTATTTTATTCAAGAAAGGGGCGAAGTCTATGATCAAAGCTATTTTTTTTGATATTGACGGAACATTGGTCACCAATCGTTCAAAAGCGTTGGAATCAACAAAACAAGCAATTGAATATGCTCGGAAAAACGGCATTTTATGCGGTGTAGCAACGGGGCGCAGCCCAGTAAAGATCAAAGAAATCATTGATGAATTGGAATTAGATATGTATGTCGTGTATAATGGTCAACTGGTTTTTACTGCAGATCGCACGATTATCGACCACCCTTTTGAACAAAAAGTATTGGAACATATTGTTGAATTTGCAGATGAGAACCATCGACAAATCGTTTTTGGTGCGAGAAATCGGTTAGATGGATCAACGACGATGCTATTAGGACAATCGATTTTTATCAAGCGACTAGTCAGCTTTTTACCGCGTAAATTCCCGGTACGTCTGATGAAAAAAATCCTCCAGGTTTTTAGCCCTCACCGACAAAAGGATCGTTATGAAACGTTAGAGATATTAAAAGAACCAATTTATCAATGTATATTGCTCAGTCCGGAGTCAGAACAGAAAAAGTTAGAACATCGCTTTCCCGAGTGTACGTTTCAGCGTTCAAATACGTATACTGTAGATATCATCCCAAAAGGTGGTTCAAAATTACTAGGCATCCAAGCTTTCGCAAATGCTGTCGGAATTGAAATGGAAGAAATTATGGCATTCGGCGATCATTACAATGATATCGAGATGCTGAAAGGTGTAGGAATTGGAGTGGCCATGGGGAATGCTCAGATCGAAGTAAAACATGCTGCAGACTTTGTGACTCAATCAAATGAAGAAGATGGGATATACGAAGGACTGAAACACTTCGGTCTGATTTATTAGTCAATGAAAGAAGGAAAAAATCAGTATGGAAGCAGAGACACCTTTTCAAAAAGTAGAAACATTCCACAAAACTTTTGATCCAAGAAGACCAGAGATACCCACGGCTTTTACAGAAAATGAAGCTCATACACGTGCTGCGTTCAAAATAGAAGAACTTGTTGAATTTGTTGCAGCTACTTCACCTAATAAAGAACAACTGCATGAAGCTGTTATGCTGCTGCACGAAGCATTAGATAAAGCAGAAGAAAAAATACTTGGTAAAACACAGTGGGGAAGTGATCCGCTGGTTGAACAAGTAGATGCACTGACAGATATCCTTTACTTTACTTATGGTTCTTTTTCATTACTAGGAATAGTGCCTGATCGAATATTCGAAATCGTCCATCAGGCAAATATGGGGAAATTATTTCCAGATGGAAAACCTCATTATGACCCTGTAACAAATAAAGTGTTGAAACCTGAAAACTGGCAGATGGAATATGCTCCAGAACCTAAAATCGCGGCAGAAATCCAACGTCAGATTCAAGAAGCGATTGCTAAGAAGAAATCCGCTGATATAGGCATGTGCACAAATGAAAAAGAGTGATCAGAGTTTCACTATTTTTGTTATCTTTATACGATGGAAAAACAAAAGATTTTCGTTTAAGCTAGTGAATGCATGAAAATAGTATGCTATAATCTAGAATAGATGTCTTTTGCACGAGAGACGTATTATTTGGATTTATGCCAAGCAGAACGCCATCTGTTGCATAAAAGATGCATACTGAAAACGGAGGAACCATAAATGGGAAATAATGTTATCATCGGAATCGTCATTGCAATCATTATAGTCGCCATTGTCGTCTTTTTGGTTAGTTACTTGATGAAGAAAAAAAACCAAGATCGATTGGATGCCTTAGAAAAACGCAAGGAAGAATTATTTGACTTGCCAGTGATTGAAGAAGTCGATGATGTTAAAAAAATGCATCTGGTTGGGCAAAGCCAAAATACCTTTCGTGAATGGAGTCAAAAATGGAATGACATATCTACTTCCTCGTTCGCTGAACTAGAAAGTCAAATTTTCGAAGTGGAAAACCTCAATGAAAGTTTTCGGTTCTTAAAAGGAAAAAAAGCAGTTGTTGAAGCAGAAGCTACAATGGACCAAATGGAGAAACAAGTGACGGAAATCCGTGAAGGTCTAAAGGAATTGCGGGAAACGGAAGAACGCAACTCACTAGCTGTTCAGCAGGCACTTGACGTCTATGAAGAACTGAAAGAAAAAGTCAGAGAAGACGAGCATGAATACGGACCAGCTCTTTTTGAATTGCAAAAACAGATCAAAGTGATCGAAAAAGAATTTACGCAGTTTGTGACTTTAAACACTTCTGGAGACCCTGTTGAAGCCCGCGAGGTTTTGGATAAAGCAGAAAAACATACGTATGAAGTGGAAGCTCTGATGAAAAAAATTCCACCGCTGTATGAGGAGCTCCATACCACTTTCCCTGAACAACTTGAAGAAATCAGTGATACTTACGAGAAATTGATGGAAGAACAATATGTATTCCCAGAAGAAGATCTTGCTGAAGATATCGCAAAAGTAAGTCGAAGAATTGAAAATTCATTAGCCAATCTTGAAAAAACAGAAGTTGAAACGGTCGAATTTGAAAACCGTGAAACAGCTGATTTGATTGATTCGTTATATGATATCTTAGAACGGGAAATGGAAGCTCAGAGATATGTAAAAACTAACCAATCAACGATTGCAGAGTATATCAAACATACAACAAAGAATAACCGTCAATTATTGATTGAGCTGGACCACACATCTCAAAGCTATACATTGAACCACAATGAAATTGGCCGTGTACGAGGTTTCCAAACCGAAGTGGAAGAAATGGAACGTCAAAATGAACAGATGATTCCACAGATCCGTCAACACGAAATTCCTTATTCAGAAGTGCGCACGTTCTATAAAACAGTCTTCAAAGTCTTAGAAGATATCGAAAAGCAACAAGTAGAGATCGACGACTCATTACATGAATTGAGAAAAGGCGAAAAAGAAGCGCAAGAAAAGATCGATACATTCGAATTCAAATTGCGCAGTTTGAAACGTTTTGTAGAAAAACAACGTTTGCCTGGCTTGCCGAATGATTACCTAGAATTCTTTTTTGTTGCTACTGACCGTATTGAAGAACTAAGTGTTGTCTTGAATAAAATTCGAGTAAACATGGAAGAGGTCAATCGTTTAGTTGCTCTATGTGAAGAAGATCTAGAATTATTAGATAAGAAGACACATGATTTAGTAGATGCAGCAGCATTAACGGAGCAAATGCTCCAATATGCAAATCGTTATCGTCATACACACGAAGAAGTGAGAGAAGCAATTGATAAAAGCTACTATTTATTCAATAAAGAATATCACTATCAAGAAGCATTAGACGAAATCGGTACAGCATTAGAGCGAGTAGAACCAGGTGCTTTCAAACGCATCGAAGATTTTTATTTCAATCATCCAGACTTAGTATAAAGCAAAAAAAGTTAGTAAACCAGCAAGAGCAAGACGGATTATTGTCTTGTTCTTGTCTTTTTTTGTATATTTGAAAATTGAAACAAGTGAAAATTTCACCTGCTCTTGAAAGCACCTTGGACAACCGTTATAATAGAAAAGAATTTCAAAAAAGAGGGGTTTCTTATGATATATTTTGATAACAGTGCAACAACCCCAATCTTTCCGCAAAGCTTAGATGCATATGTAAAAACCAGTCAGCGGATTATTGGGAATCCATCAAGCTTGCATGATTTAGGCAATCAAGCTAACCGGTTGTTGCAGCAAGCAAGAAAGCAGATCGCTGATTTGATCCATGTAGAACCAGAAGAAATCTATTTTACTTCAGGCGGAACAGAAGGAGATAACTGGGTATTAAAAGGAACGATGATCGAAAAAAGAGAGTATGGGAATCATATGATCATTTCAGGAGTCGAACATCCGGCCGTCAGCGAGACAGCAGAACAATTAAAAGAATTAGGAATCGAAGTAAGTATCGCCCCAGTGGATAAACGCGGATTTGTACGTGTCGACGAATTGAAAGAATTAATAAGAAAAGAGACAGTATTAGTCTCTGTTATGGCTGTGAATAATGAAGTAGGATCGATTCAGCCCATCCAGGAAATCAGTGATCTTTTGGATGATTTTCCTAAAATTCATTTCCATGTAGATGCTGTTCAGGCGATTGGAAAAGTACCATTCTCGCAATGGTTGACAGAAAGAGTTGATTTTGCAACATTTTCAGCTCATAAATTCCATGGCCCACGGGGAACTGGTTTCATTTATTGGAAAAAGGGTCGTCGTTTAGCACCATTACTGACAGGTGGAGGGCAAGAAAGAAATCAGCGAAGTGGGACAGAAAATGTTCCAGGTATTGTGGCTATGGCTAAAGCTTTACGTTTATCATTAGAGATAAAGGAACAAAAACCTGAGCAGACACAACGCTTAAAAGTAGCTCTAATCAATGCGTTGAAGACGTATGAGAAAGTGACGATTTTTTCAGAAGGAACTGACTATGCACCGCATATTTTATGTTTTGCTCTAAAAGGAATTCGCGGCGAAGTTCTCGTCCATGCCTTAGAAGAAAAACAAATATTTGTTTCTACTACTAGTGCCTGCTCCTCACGTAAACATATGGCAAGCAGTACATTGCACGCAATGCATGTACCAAATGATCTGGCTACATCTGCTGTTCGAATCAGCTTAGATGAAAACAATTCGCTTGCAGAAGTCGAGCAATTTATGATTATTTTCAAGCAGCTTTATAAGAAATTTTCTGCAATCAATTAAAAGAGGAGTGTTCTTGTGAAATACAGTGAAATTATGGTCCGTTATGGGGAACTTTCGACAAAAGGAAAGAATCGAAAAAGCTTTATCATGCAACTAGCACAAAATGTCAGACAAGCTTTGAAAGACTTTCCAGAAATCAAAATCCATGCTGATCGGGACCGGATGCATCTTTTATTGAATGGCGCAGACGGGCAGCTAGTTATTCCAAAACTAGCAAAAATATTTGGGATCCAAAATTTTTCTCCAAGTATTCGTGTAGAAAAAGATGTCGAAGTTTTAAAACAAGCTGTTCAAGACATCATGAAAGAAATTTATACTGGGAAAGAAACATTTAAAATTATCGCTAAAAGAAGCGATCACCAATTTGAATTGACAAGTAATGAATTGAATCAAACATTAGGTAATGCTGTTTTTGATATTTTCCCGCATATCCAAGTTCAAATGCGTCAACCAGATATTCCATTACGTGTAGAGATTCGGCGTGATGGCGCTTATCTATCGTATGAAACGATCAAGGGAGCTGGAGGATTGCCCGTAGGAACAAGCGGAAAAGGAATGCTTATGCTTTCTGGGGGGATTGATTCTCCTGTAGCAGGGTACTTTGCCATGAAGCGGGGAGTGGAAATTGAAGCTGTTCATTTTGCTAGTCCGCCGTATACAAGTGAACAAGCACTGCAAAAAGCAAAAGATCTAACAGCCAAACTAGCACCTTATGTGGGAACGATCCATTTTATCGAAGTGCCATTTACCGAGATTCAAGAAGAAATCAAAAAGTCAGTGCCACAAGGATATTGGATGACAATTACTCGTCGAATGATGTTGCGTTTGACCGATGAAATTCGCCGTATTCGTCATGGTTTAGTCATTTTGAATGGTGAATCATTAGGTCAAGTGGCTTCACAAACTTTGCAAAGTATGGTGGCTATCAATGAAGTAACGAATACGCCAATCATTCGGCCTGTAGCGACAATGGATAAACTTGAAATCATTGAAGTAGCAGAACAGATCGATACATTTAATCTTTCTATCCAGCCTTTTGAAGATTGCTGTACGATTTTTGCTCCTCCACAGCCAAAAACACGCCCTCAACTGGAAAAGGTCCATCAATATGAAGAGCGTTTAGCAATAGATGAAATGATCCAACGAGCACTAGCTGGCTTGAAGATGGAAGAGATACAAGCAGAATCGTCTAATGAAAAAACTGAAGAATTTTCAGAATTGCTATAAGAGGTTATGAAAATAGTGTTTTGACCAGAGTATTAGAGAAACAAAACGAAAAAATAGCTCCATGTATTTTACCGTTTTTGAACTAATGTCGAAGATTAGCTGATTGAATACCATTTATCAAGAAGTTATGGAAAAGCCGGTTCTTTTTTACTAACTGAAAAATAAAATTTTATTTAGAGATCAAGCTACAGTTGATAAATGATATAAAAAAGAGAATTTCCCATGAAATAGCGAGGTTGTGACAGAAGTGGGCAGCTTCAAGAAATAAGAAGGAATTTACGAAAATTGCTTTTCAAATTTTTGTGAAATTTCGGCTTATTTCCGAAGAAGTTACTTCTGGAACACCGTTTATTCGGAAAACGGAACTGCGACAAGACTTTTGTCACAGTTCCGTTTTATTTGTCTCACACCCTTTTCCTTCCTACTTGTAACCTTGCTCCCGGGTTAGAAACATGTTACACTAAATATGTGAAATTATTAACAAGGAGCGTCGTTATGCGAGAAAAAACAGATACACTGCCAAAAGCAACTGCGAAAAGATTACCTTTATATTTACGCTACTTGAAGATGCTGGATGACTCAGGCATAAGTAGAATCAAATCAAATGAGTTTAGCGAAATCACCCAAATTCCTTCTGCAACGATCCGCAGAGACTTCTCGCAATTAGGCGAGCTAGGCAGAAGCGGATATGGCTATGATGTCCCTTTCCTTATCGATGTATTCAATAATATCCTTAATACTAAAGAAGAAAAACGAATCGCATTAGTAGGATATGGAAATCTTGGCAAAGCATTGAAACACAACAATTTTAGAAGAAATGAAAATCTAAATATCGTGTGCGTCTTTGATAATGATCCAGCACTGATCAATCGAGTAATTGATGGAGAAATGATCTATCCGATTGATCGTTTCGCGGAGATAGCCAAAGCAAAAAATGTGACAGTAGCAATCTCTACGGTACCAAGTAAATATTCACAATCTGCTATTGATGAAATTGTCAAAGGAAATGTAACCGCTATACTTAATTTTGCGCCTGACAGAGTAACTGTCCCAGCTTATGTCAATGTTCAATACATTGATTTGACAACCGAGTTGCAGACGCTTATTTACTTTGATGAGAATTACTCAGAAGTTTTTTCTTAGGAAAATTTGAGTAGGCTTATTGATCTTGCGAGAACTCGTCGTAATTCTTTCAAAAATTTTTTAGTACTAAATGAAGTGGTTTTTTCACGACCACTTGTTGACTAAAAAAAAAAACCATTGTAGAATGAAGCATAACGCTGAACAAGAGGAGTAACTGGCACATTCATTCTTAGAGAGAGAACTATCTGCTGAAAGGTTCTCAATGACAACCAGTGAAGGTAGCTTGGGAGTTTCTGTCTTGAATGGAGTAGAGATAGACGAGTCGTGATCGTTAACTCACTTGAGAGGCAATAATGATTGATTATTGCAATTTAGGTGGTACCGCGTAAATCATACGTCCTAGAATACGAAAGTATTTTAGGACGTTTTTTAGTTTAAAGGAGGAAAACAGCATGACGGAAGAAAATGACCTATCAACAAAATATAATCCGCAAGAAGTTGAAGCTGGACGTTATCAGCATTGGTTAGAACAAGATTTGTTTAAACCGAGCGGAGATAAAAAAGCAAAACCTTATTCAATCGTAATCCCGCCCCCAAATGTTACTGGAAAACTTCATTTAGGGCATGCTTGGGATACGACCTTGCAAGATATGCTGATTCGTCAAAAGAGAATGCAAGGATATGATACTTTATGGCTGCCTGGTATGGACCATGCAGGAATCGCGACACAAGCAAAAGTAGAAGCGAAGCTTAGAGAGCAAGGGATTTCTCGTTATGATCTAGGTCGTGAAAAGTTCATCGATCAAGTGTGGGAATGGAAAGAAGAGTATGCGAGCCACATCCGCGAACAGTGGGCTAAAATGGGCTTATCTTTAGATTACAGTAGGGAACGTTTTACATTAGATGATGGATTATCTGAAGCAGTACGTAAAGTTTTTGTTACCTTATACGAAAAAGGTTTGATTTATCGTGGTGAATATATCATCAACTGGGATCCTCAAGCACGAACAGCTCTATCTGATATCGAAGTTATTCATAAAGATATCGAAGGCGCCTTTTATCATATGAGCTATGAACTAGCAGATGGATCAGGCGTAGTAGAAATTGCGACAACCCGTCCAGAAACGATGTTGGGAGATACGGCGATTGCTGTTCATCCAGAAGACGAGCGTTATCAAGCGCTCATCGGCAAAAAAGTGATTCTACCTTTAGTCAATAAAGAAATCCCAATCATTGCAGATGAATATGTAGATATGGAATTCGGGACAGGTGTAGTAAAAATCACTCCAGCACATGATCCAAACGACTTTGAGGTAGGTAATCGTCATGATCTTCCACGCGTAAATGTTATGGATGATGATGGTACGATGAATGAACTAGCAGGAAAATATGCTGGAATGGATCGTTTTGCTGCTCGTAAAGCAATCGTGCAAGATCTGAAAGAAATCGGTCGATTGATTAAAATCGATACGATGATCCACAGTGTGGGTCATTCCGAGCGGACAGGTGTCGTTGTTGAACCTCGGCTGTCTACTCAATGGTTTGTAAAAATGGCGCCGTTAGCGAAAAAAGCCATTGATAACCAAGAAACAGATCAAGCAGTGGAATTCTTCCCTCCAAGATTCAATCAAACGTTTTTACGTTGGATGGAAAATGTCCATGATTGGGTAATCTCACGACAATTATGGTGGGGACATCAAATTCCTGCATGGTATCACAAAGAAACAGGTGAAATGTATGTAGGGATGGAAGCACCAGCGGATAGTGAAAACTGGGTACAAGATCCTGATGTTTTAGACACTTGGTTTAGTTCAGCTTTGTGGCCTTTCTCAACAATGGGCTGGCCAGATACGGAAAGCGAAGATTATAAGCGATACTTCCCTACTAGCACTTTAGTAACCGGTTATGACATCATTTTCTTCTGGGTAAGCAGAATGATTTTCCAAAGCTTGGAATTTACTGGCGAACGTCCATTTGAGAATGTCTTGATTCATGGATTGATCCGTGACGAACAAGGGCGGAAGATGAGTAAATCATTAGGTAATGGAATCGATCCGATGGAAGTAATCGAAAAGTATGGAGCAGATGCTCTCCGCTGGTTCTTATCGAATGGTTCTGCACCAGGACAAGATGTCCGCTTCAGCTATGAAAAAATGGATGCTTCTTGGAACTTTATCAACAAAATCTGGAATGCTTCACGTTTCGTTATCATGAATATCGAAGGAATGACCGTAGAAGAGATCGATTTATCTGGAGAAAAATCAGTGGCTGACCGGTGGATCCTTACTCGTTTGAATGAAACGATCGAACGAGTAACTGAGCTATTTGATCGTTTTGAATTTGGTGAAGCAGGTCGACAACTGTATAACTTTATCTGGGATGATTTTTGTGACTGGTACATCGAAATGAGTAAAGAAGTACTTTATGGAGATGATGCTGTTTCAAAACAAACCACCCGTAGCATCTTAGTTCATACACTTGATCAGATCCTACGTTTATTGCATCCAATCATGCCATTCGTTACAGAAGAAATATGGGAACATATTCCTCATCAGGGAAATTCTCTAGTAGTGGCAGAATATCCTGTTGTACGTCCAGAGTTTGATGATGAAACAGCTTCTAAAGGGATGGAAGTATTGAAAGAATTGATTCGAGCCGTTCGAAATATTCGTTCAGAAGTGAATACACCATTGTCTAAACCAATTACGTTGCTAATTAAAACAAACGATGCTAAAATCGATCAATTTTTAGTTGAAAATACAAGCTATATCGAACGCTTCTGTAATCCCGAAGAGTTGACGATATCAAGTGAGATCACTGCGCCAGATCTAGCGATGTCAGCTGTTCTGACAGGTGCAGAAATCTTCTTGCCGTTAGCAGGATTGATCAATATTGAAGAAGAAATCAAACGATTAGAAAAAGAACTGGAAAAGTGGACAAGCGAAGTAAAACGTGTCCAAGGAAAACTTTCTAATGAACGTTTTGTTTCTAACGCGCCGGAAGAAGTAGTAGAGGCAGAGCGTGCAAAAGAAAAAGATTATTTAGAGAAGCAAACGGCTGTCAAAGAACGAATCGAAAGTTTGCGTACTATTCAATAAGAATAGAAAAAGAGAGTGTTCAATCAGCTAGCTATTACTAAAAGCTAGCTGATTGAACATCGTTACAGGAAAGAGTTTGAGCCTCACTCTTAGCTTCGATTCATAAGGAGATGTGACATAAATTTTGTCACATCTCTTTTTTAGTCTACTCTTATTATGTAGGAGAAGGAGGGAGATGGATCATGTATCAAGAGTCAATAAAGTAGTTGATAAAATCGTTCCTCTCTCTGTTTCTTTTCTCTTTGTCATACTTTTATTTTTCTTATGTGTTCTATTTGTTATAATAAAAGAGAAATGGGGGAATTGTTGATGACGATTGAAGAAGCAATAGAATGGATCCATAGTCGATTACCATTTGGTTCACGTCCTGGCCTTGACCGAGTCGAAGCTTTATTAGAAGTGGTAGGGCATCCAGAGAGAAAAGTAAAAACGATCCATATCGCTGGAACAAACGGAAAAGGTTCTACTGTAGCTTATTTGAGAAGCCTATTAGAAGAGGCTGGGCTGACAGTAGGTACATTTACTTCACCTTATATCGAAACGTTCAATGAACGGATCGCAATCAATGGCAAAAGCATCCCAGACAATGATTTGATCCAGCTTGTAAAAAAATATCAGCCACTGATCAAACAACTTGATCAATTTGAAGCAGTAGCTGGTATTACTGAATTCGAGACATTAACAGCAATGGCATTTGATTATTTTTTGATGAAGAAAGTGGACGTAGCGATTATCGAAGTTGGCTTAGGCGGCTTATTGGATTCTACCAATGTAGCTGTACCAATGCTGACGGGAATAACAACGATTGGACTTGATCATACCGAAATACTTGGAGATACAATTGAAGAAATCGCTGCACAAAAAGCTGGAATCATCAAACAGGGCGTTCCAGTAGTAACAGGAAATATTGCCCCAGAAGCTTTTACTGTCATCCAACAAACAGCTAAAGCAAAAAATGCACCGCTTTATGTATACGGGGAAAATTATAAAATAAACTATCTGCATCCTGATGAGATGTGGGGAGAAGTATTTGAATTTTTTAATGAAATAGGAAAGATCCCTCAATTAACCACTCCGCTTTTAGGGCAACATCAAGCTGAAAATGCAGGAGTAGCCATCGAATTGTATTTTGTTTACTGTCAATTGGAAAAGCTGCCTTTCCGAGAAAAAGATGTTTTGAAGGGATTGAAGAAATCTCGATGGCCAGGAAGAATGGAGCGTTTGAGTAACGAGCCATTAGTTGTTTTAGATGGTGCCCATAATACGCATGCAATGAACCGGCTTGTTGAGAATTTGAAAAAAGAATTCAAAGGATATCAAATCAACATTTTGTTTTCCGCCTTACGAACTAAAAATGTTAGAGAAATGCTAGAACGATTGCAGCAAGTACCAAATGTCCATATTTATTTGACGACCTTTGAACATCCAAAAGCCATCGAATTAAGTGAAGTATCAGATTTAGCAAGTGAGAGAGTATCAATCGTTTCATTGTGGCAATTCGGATTAGCAGATATATTGGAAAAGATGACAAATGAAGACGTATTAGTTGTGACCGGTTCACTTTATTTCATTTCAGAAGTTCGCCATTTATTAATACAATTAGGAGGAGATCATGAAGTATAATGCAGTGATTTTTGACATGGATGGTTTGCTGTTCGACACAGAGTTAGTGTATTACGAAGCCACACAAGTAGTAGCAGACAAGATGGGTTTTCCTTATGATAAAGACCTGTATTTAAAATTCTTAGGTGTTTCAGATGAAGAAGTATGGGCGAATTATCATATGATTTTCTCGGAATTTGGCAAAACAAGTGTACAAAGATTCATAGATGATTCATACTAGGAAACGCTTGAACGTTTTTCGCAAGGAGCGGTACAAATGAAGCCCGGTGTGTTGGAACTCCTCTCTTTTTTAGAAGAACATCAGATTCCCAAAGTTGTCGCTTCCAGTAACCAACGAGCAGTCATTGAACTTTTATTGAAGAAGAACAATCTGTTTGAACGATTTGAGACGATTGTTTCTGCAGAAAATGTTCAACGAGCAAAACCAGACCCAGAAATTTTCTTGTTAGCTAATCAGAAGCTAGGTACAGCGAAGAAAGAAACATTGATTTTAGAAGATTCACAAAATGGTATTTTAGCAGCTTCTGCGGCTGAGATCCCGGTAGTCATGGTACCAGATCTGCTTCCACCATCTCAAGAATTGATCAAAAAAACAGCTGGGGTTGTTTCTTCTTTACATGAAATCCCTGCATTGTTAAAATAAAAATCCATCTCTTTTCGTATCTTATTTTAGATAAGATAGAAAGGAGATGTTTTTTTGGGAAAACGATTGATCAAAGAAGTACCTACTAGCTCTTTACCAAGGGAACGTATGGAAATTTATGGCGCGGAAGCTTTATCGGATCAGGAGCTTTTGGCAATCTTACTGCGTACCGGTCAACACCCTTATAGTGTGATGTCGATTGCTGGAAATCTGTTAAAAACGTTTGGAGGACTGGCCTCTTTACGACAGGCTACTTTGCATGAGTTAGAAGAGATTCGAGGGATAGGACGCGTGAAAGCAATCGAAATCAAAGCCTTGATCGAATTAGGTCGACGAATTCAGACGGATCATGAAAGAGCGGCTCCACCGGTTCGTACCAGCTACGAATTGGCCCAGCAATTGATTCTGGAAATGAAAGATCACAAACAAGAACATTTGGTTTGTATTTATTTGGACACGAAGAATCAAGTGATCTTAAAAAAAACAGTGTTCATCGGTTCGCTGAATCAGTCAGTCGCTCATCCTAGAGAAATTTTCCATTATGCTGTACGTTATTGTGCAGCAAGGATCGTTTTAGCGCATAATCATCCTTCTGGTAATGTTATTCCATCGCAGCAGGATATGAATTTTACCAAAAGGATACAAAAGTGTGGAGAAATGATGGGGATCACTGTACTGGACCACTTGATCATCGGACGCAAACGATATTTTAGTTTGAGAGAAGAAGGAATGATGGAAGAGAAGTAAGTTGCTTTCTTGCAAAAAAAATGAAGCAAGTGTACAATTGTATTGTAATTTTGTTTGGGAATAGAAGTTGAAACATCTGTTGCACCTCTATCGTACACGAGCAATGTTACAATTTAAATTAGTGCTTTTGGCACGAGGAGGATATTATTATGGAAAACGGAACAGTAAAATGGTTCAACGCTGAAAAAGGATTTGGATTTATCTCACGTGAAGATGGAAGCGACGTATTCGTTCACTTCTCAGCTATCCAAGGTGACGGATTCAAAACATTAGAAGAAGGTCAAGCAGTGACTTTCGACGTTGAAGAATCAGACCGCGGCCCACAAGCTGCAAACGTTGTAAAAGCTTAATTTTATCTGTAAATCAAATTGATGGTA
>NZ_BEHC01000042.1:0-11394 GCF_003112495.1 Enterococcus sp. H57 | reverse complement strand
AAAAAAAATCCCTGCCACAAGAGACAATTTCTCTTGTGGCAGGTATTTTTTTGTATGAAAAAGTAAATAAATTTAAGAGGCTATGAAAGAGCCACCTTGTATCAAGGAATAAGAACAAACAAAAATGGCTTCTCATGTTTTTCATTTGTTTTCTCTTATATTCAGGACAAGGTGCTGATTTCATAACCTCTTATTTATTCTTCATCTGGTGTCATTACCATTGGCAAAATCATTGGATGTCTTTCTGTACGTTCGAATAAGAAAGGCTGAAGCGCGCCAGTCATCGCTTCTTTCAATTTATATTCTGAACAGTCAGGTCCATTCAAACATTCTCTTAAAGCGTGGAATAAGATTCGCTGAGCTTCATTGATCATTTCTCCTGATTCTCGCATGTAGACAAATCCACGAGAGAGAATATCTGGACCAGCCAAGATTTCTTTTTTCTTGATATCCACTGTCGCGACAGCTAATACAAGACCTTCTTCTGAAAGCAGGTGACGGTCACGTAAAACGACATTACCAATATCACCGATCCCGCTACCATCGATATACACATCTCCAGCCACAAAATGCCCAGCAGGACGCGCAGAATCGCTAGTTAACGCTAAAACATCGCCATTTTCCATGATGAAGCAGTTTTCTGCAGGAACACCTACATCTTGTGCTAGAGAAGCATGTACTTTCAACATGCGGAATTCTCCGTGGACAGGAATAAAATATTTTGGCTTCATCAAACGAAGCATTAATTTTTGTTCTTCTTGTCCACCGTGACCGGAAGTATGGATGTTATTGATTTTTCCGTGAATCACTTCTGCACCAGCTTCAGACAGCAAATTGATCAAATGATTGACACTTGTTGTATTACCAGGAATAGGTGAACTTGAAAAGATCACTGTATCGTCTGGCTGGATTTGGATTTGACGGTGAGTACCATTCGCGATGCGGCTCAACGCGGCCATCGCTTCTCCTTGAGAACCTGTACATAGGATCATCGTTTCATTGGCAGGCAAGCGATTGATTTCGTGTGCATCTACAAATGTGCCGTCTGGAACTTTGATATATCCTAAACGTTGACCGTTGACGATGGCATTTTCCATGCTTCGTCCGAAAACAGCGATTTTACGACCAGTTGCCACAGCGGCATCTGCTGCTTGCTGCAAACGGAAGATGTTAGAAGCAAAGCTGGCAAAAATGATACGTCCTTCGATTTTTGAAAAGATCTTCAAAATAGAATGCCCAATCGTTTTTTCTGATTTAGTAAATGTTGGAATCTCAGCATTTGTACTATCAGATAAAAGGCACAAGACTCCTTCTTCCCCGATACGAGCCATTTTATGCAAGTTTGCTGGTTCGCCAACAGGAGTGAAATCGAATTTGAAGTCTCCAGTCGCTACGATATTTCCAGAAGGTGTTTTCACCACGATCCCTAATGCATCTGGGATACTATGGGTCGTTCTGAAAAAGCTGACAGAAGTCTTTCTAAAACGGATGATCGTATCTTCATTGATCTCATGGAGCTCTGCATCTCGAAGCAAGCCATGCTCATCTAATTTGTTTGTGATCAACGCTAATGCGAGAGGACCAGCATAGATAGGAATATTTGCTTGTTTCAGCAAGTAGGGTATTCCGCCGATGTGGTCTTCGTGCCCGTGAGTAATCACCAAGGCTTTTACTTTGTGTAAGTTTTGTATGATGTAGCTGTAGTCGGGAATGACATAGTCAATTCCAAGTAAATCGTCTTCCGGGAATTTGATCCCGGCATCAATCAAAATGATTTCATCTTGGAATTGTACCCCATACGTATTTTTCCCGATTTCACCTAATCCACCAATAGCAAAGACGCCTGTCTCGTTATTTTTGATGGAAAGTTTCATATTAAAACTCCACTAATGAGAAATCAGCATTTTCTTTTTCGTACTCTAGATGACTTCCTTCTAGAAGTTGAACGAATTCAATATTGTATGGGGTATTTTCTTCCACACGTTGGCGAGCGTCTACATCGCTTTTTGCCTCAATGTAAAGAGATTTTGTTTCTTCCCGTTTAGGGTTGCGTACTTTTGTTTCTTGATAATAAACTTTATAGATCATTGTTTTGTCTCCTTTATCTGCGTAAAGCAGTGATTTAGCTAGTTGATTTTTTTAGACAACACAAAACGAGGGGACAAGCCACCTGGTTTTTCATATGCTTTGACTAGAATACTGGATTCGAGTCAAAGAGACAAGCCTCGTTTTTGCTTATCTGTTCGGATATTTTTTCAACCGTACCTTCTGTATAAAAAATATACAACAATTAATTGTTATTCTAGCATAAAACAGCAAATAAGTATAGAAATCAACTAGATTGAAAGAAAAAATCAATGTTTATCATCCCGCTATAATCATAATGACTTTTTTATGAGAGAAGTGTTCTATTAATAGGCTCGTTGTGCTATCATTTTTAGTAATGAAAATGTAACAAAAGATTAAAAGGAGATGAGAAAGTGAAACTAATGTGGCATTATACCATGCGTTATAAGAAATTCTTGTTTTTCAATTTCATATGCGTATTTGGTTTTATTTTGATTGAATTAGGACTTCCTACGATTTTAGCACGTATGATCGATGTAGGAATCCGCAATGATGATTTTGATTATGTGAAGCAACAAGGGATATTTATGATCGTTATTACTGTAATCGGTATTATTTTGAATATCTTGTTAGGTTATTTTGGTTCGAGGATTACGACTAATATCGTAGCAGATATTCGAGATGATTTGTTCGAAAAGATCCAAAGTTATTCGCATCAGGAATACGAAAATCTAGGCGTATCTTCATTGATCACTCGTACAACAAACGATGCTTATCAGATCATGTTGTTCCTGCAAAATATTTTACGTATCGGTTTTATGGCACCAATGATGTTCATTGTCAGTTTGTACATGGTCATGCGTACAAGTGTGACACTCAGTTTGTATGTAGTAGGTGCATTACCTTTACTATTATTGGCAGTCGTAGCGATTGCTAAGGTGTCTGAACCGTTATCTAAAAAGCAACAAAAAAACTTAGATAAAATCAACAGTATCTTGCGGGAAAATCTTTCAGGATTGCGTGTGATTCGTGCATTCGTCAATGAAAAGTTTGAAGAAAAACGTTTTGCTGTAGTCAATGAGAATTATGCTTCTAGTTCAAAAAGCTTATTCCGTTTGATGGCTGTTGCACAACCGGGTTTTTATTTCTTATTTAATATCGTAATGGTATTGATCATCTGGAGCGGGGCAGTGCAAATCGATGCAGGCGAGCTTCGTGTAGGAGATTTGATTGCGTTTATCGAGTATATATTCCATGCCTTGTTCTCATTCATGTTATTTGCTAGTGTGTTCATGATGTATCCAAGAGCAGCTGTTTCAGCTGGACGTATCCAAGAAGCCCTAGATGCCAAACCTTCGATTGTAGAAGATCCAAATGGTATATCTGATACAAAAACTAAAGGGTATATCGAATTTCAAAATGTAACATTTGCTTATCCAGGCCATTCGCAAGAGCCAGTGATACGAAATGTCAGTTTTACAGCCTCTCCAGGAGAGACCGTTGCTTTTATTGGAAGTACCGGTAGCGGAAAATCTACGTTGATCCAATTGATCCCTCGCTTTTATGATGTGAGTGAAGGAAAGATCTTGATCGATGGAGTAGACGTGAGAGATTATCGGCTAAGCAAGTTGCGAGATAAGATTGGGTTTATTCCGCAAAAAGCGCTGCTATTTACTGGAACGATTGCAGATAATTTGCGATACGGGAAAGAAGATGCTACGCAAGAAGAAATGGAACGTGCAGCTGAGATTGCTCAAGCTTCAGAATTCATTTCTCGAAAACCAGATGGATTTAATGAACATTTATCAGAAGGTGGTTCCAATTTTTCAGGTGGACAAAAACAACGATTGGCAATAGCCAGAGCCATCATACGCCGTCCGGAAATCTATATTTTTGATGACAGCTTTTCTGCATTAGATTATCAAACGGATGCGAAGTTACGTGCTCGTCTGAAAAAAGAAACGACAGAATCTACTGTATTGATCGTAGCACAACGTGTGGGAACGATCATGCATGCAGATAAGATCATCGTATTAAATGAAGGAGAAGTCGTCGGTATGGGGACGCATCGGGAGTTGTTGGAAAAATGCCCGATTTATTATGATATTGCCGCTTCTCAATTATCAAAGGAGGAATTAGCATGAAAAAAACCTTTTCTTCCTTAAAACGTTTAGCTCGATATATCAGACCGTATCGTGGGACTTTTCTTTTAGTGATCCTATTTACAGTTCTGACAGTGGCTTTCAACGTGGCTTTGCCATATGTTACAGGACTTCCTACTACAGAAATCAGCCGTAATATTGCCAATGGCGAATCAATCAATTTTTCTTATATATTCAAATGTCTCATTTGGATCACAGTTGTTGGAATAGGGTATTGTATTTCGCAATTACTTTCTGGTGTTTTGATGACAAATGTCGTTCAAAGTGCCATGCATGATTTGAGAAGAGACATAGAAGAAAAAATCAATCGTCTTCCGGTTTCATATTTCGATAAAAACCAGCAAGGAAATATTTTGTCTCGTGTGACGAATGATGTAGATGCAGTCAGCGGTGCTTTACAACAAGCTTTTATTGGTATCGTAAATGCGATATTGGGAATTACGTTGGCTGCAGCAATGATGTTTTATATCCAGCCGATGATGGCGCTGATCTCTATGATCATGATTCCAACATCGATCTGGATCTCAAAACGAGTGATCAATGCTTCGCAGAAATATTTTCAAAGCATGCAGAATTCTCTTGGTGAGCTAAACGGCTACGTCCAAGAAAATATGACAGGTTTTAGTGTATTGAAAGTATATGGACGCGAAAAAGAAACATTGGAAGGATTCAAAAAAGTTAATCACAGCTTGAAATACTTTGGGTTTCGTGCAGCATTCATTTCTGGCTTGATGATGCCTCTAGTTCAATTAACTGCCTATGCTACTTATATTGGTATGGCTGTTCTAGGAAGCTTTTATGTTATTACTGGGGCGATCGTTGTCGGTCAACTACAAGCATTCATCCAATATATTTGGCAAATCAGTCAGCCAATGGGGAACGTGACACAATTGTCTTCAGTTTTGCAAAGTGCATCAGCGGCAACGAAACGTGTATTCGAGATTTTAGATGAGCCAGAAGAAAAAGAAAACAAAGTAGATGCTTCACTGCCAGAAACGATTTTAGGAGATGTGACATTCGATCATGTCGATTTTGCATATGATCCGAAGAAACCATTAATCCAAGATTTGAATTTTGAAGTGAAAGCTGGTCAAACCGTAGCTGTGGTCGGTCCGACCGGTGCCGGCAAGACGACATTGATCAATCTATTGATGCGTTTTTATGACGTAGACAAAGGAGCAATAAGGATTGATGGAATCGACACCAAATCAATGAGTCGCAGTGATGTGCGTTCGCTATTTGGTATGGTCTTGCAAGATGCATGGCTTTATCAAGGAACGATTGCAGATAATATCCGCTTCGGAAAGCTTGATGCGACAGATTATGAAGTAGTTGATGCTGCGAAAACAGCAAACGTAGATCATTTTATCCGAACGATGCCAGATGGATATGATATGGCCATCAATTCTGAGGGAGACAATGTGTCTTTAGGACAAAAACAGTTGCTGACGATTGCCCGAGCAGTGGTCTCCGATCCTAAAATCTTGATTTTAGATGAAGCAACAAGTTCAGTAGACACCCGTTTAGAAGCGTTGATTCAAAAAGCAATGGATCGCGTGATGGAGGGACGGACAAGTTTCGTCATCGCTCACCGTTTATCGACAATCCGTGATGCAGATCTGATTCTAGTGATGGATCAAGGTCAGATCATTGAAAAAGGAACGCATGAGAGTTTATTGGCACAAGGTGGATTTTATGAAAAACTGTATAACAGCCAATTTGCTGAGGAAGCAGAATAAGTCATATAAGAATAAAACAGTTTAAAACTTATTTTTTGTTCTCTATTCTTGATAATGGTAAAGTAAAGTTATCAAGAAAAGTGAGGACACGGAGATGGAACAGTTTTTAAATGAAAAAATTACTGAAGCCAAAAGAGAAGTTGATCGTTTAACGCACGTCTGTCAGACGAAGCCTTTTGATTCAGCTGATTTTTTTGAAAATGAGTTTCAAATCGAACGCTTGGCAGCACAAATAGAAGTGTACGAATTAATTTTAAAAAAAGTAATAGAAGAAAATATAGATGTACAATAAAAACAGGTAAAACGTCAGTTACCAGATACTGTAAATAGACATCTGGCCTGAGCAGGTTTTACCTGTTTTTTTTCTTATGAAATAAATATATGCTATGATACCTTTATTCAATAGGATTAGTTTCTACAAAAAATGAAAGGAGAAAAATAAATATGGAACGGTTTATAGCATCAAATGCCACAGTGATTGGTGATGTGACATTGTCAGAAGATGTGACGATCTGGTATCAAGCTGTTTTACGCGGGGACAGTAATTGGATAAAAATAGGACAAAGAACGAATATCCAAGATGGTACAATCATCCATGTCGATCATGATGCACCTGTAGATATTGCGGAGAATGTGACGGTAGGACATCAGTGCATGCTACATGGCTGTACAATCGAAAAAGGGGCGCTGATCGGGATGGGGACCACGATATTGAATCATGCGGTTATTGGTGAGAATAGTTTGATTGGTGCTGGATCATTAGTAACAGAAGGAAAAGTTATTCCTCCTAATGTCTTGGCTTTTGGTCGCCCAGCTAAAGTGATCCGTCCTTTGACAAAAGAAGAAATACAAAAAAACAAAGAAAACATCCAGCATTATGTCGAGATAGGTCGGATGCATGCGCAAGGAAAATTCAAGGAGCAAAGATAGGCAGTAGCATCCATAAAATAAAAAAGGATGGTCAGTTTGAGTTGACCATCCTTTTTTATTTGGTTTAGATAAGAGAGCTTAAAAAAGCTTCCTTTGAAACAGATTAATTTAATGAAGAACTGTTTTCCATGACTTCATCGATCAATCCATATGCTTTTGCTTGTTCAGCTGTCATATAGTTGTCACGATCTGTATCTTTTTCAATCACTTCAAGCGGTTGTCCAGTGCGTTCAGCTAAAATTTTGTTTAAGCGTTCGCGTGTTTGCAAAATATGGCGTGCCGCAATTTCGATTTCAGTTGCTTGCCCTTGAGCGCCGCCAAGAGGTTGATGGATCATGATCTCAGCATTTGGTAAAGCAAATCGTTTACCTTTTGTACCAGCTGTCAGCAAGAAGCTTCCCATTGAAGCAGCCATACCCATAACAATTGTTTGGACATCTGCTTTGACAAAGTTCATTGTGTCGTAAATAGCCATACCTGCTGTAACTGAACCACCAGGAGAATTGATATAAAGATAGATATCTTTTTCAGAATCTTGAGCGTCTAAGAAAAGCAATTGGGCGATGATCGAATTAGCAAGATCATCTGTTACTTGGCCGCTTAACATGATGATACGGTCTTTCAATAAACGTGAGTAGATATCGTAAGCTCTTTCACCTCGTGAAGATTGTTCAATGACTGTAGGAATTAAATTCATAATAGAGTTCCTCCTTGATTTCGTTTAGAAATAGTGTACCATAATTTAGTTTCTAATACCTAAAATGTAGTATACATTTTTGGTCAAAAAAGGTCAAATAAAAAACTTAGGCAAATTAGTCGCATAAACCCGCTTTATGGTATGATAAGCAGAGAAACAAAACAAGGAGGAACAACAGATTGATAGTTGGTATTACTGGCCTTATCGGAGTGCTGACAGGTGCTGTAGTTGTCTATATCGGCATGATACTGCAAATGCGTCACTTGGAAAATAAAGAACAGCGTAGACGTGAATTGGAATTGAAAGTCAAAGAAATCGAGACGCTGAATCAATTAAATAAAAAGATCAACGAGATCTTGCAAAAACGGACAACGCTGATGGAAGAATATGTCAGCTTTGATGCATTTGATGATTGTTATATCACGATTGACGATTTTGCGTATCTCCAATCATTTTCAGCGCAAAATAGTTTTTATCTGCCAAATTATATTTTAGACGAGCTATTTAAGAATATCTCCCATCGAAAAGTGATTTTATCTCCAGATGAAACAATGAAGATTGGTGGATATGCTTATAAAGGCGGACGCGTGATTTTAGAGAATTTTACGGATAGTCTGACTGAAATGATCAATGAAAAAAAAGCTCAGTTGAAGACTATGACGCGCCAGCCGATTGGTTTCTTCTCGAAAGATGATGTTTGGAGCTGATATTTTGAAGCATTGCCGTTGCACATGAGAGCGTGGTAATGCTTTCTTTTTTTCTTAATGATACAATAGAACTGAACGGAGTGAAGAAAGATGTTACAAATCTATGCCCATCGCGGAAGCAGCGGCACCCACCCAGAAAATACGCTTCCTGCATTTGCAGAAGCTGTACGAGTAGGTGCAGATGGTATCGAACTAGATGTCCATCTAAGCAAAGATGGTTATTTGATCGTTATGCACGACGAAGAAGTGGACCGGACGACTAACGGTAAAGGGCTGATTCGAGAAAAAACATTGGAAGAACTCAAAAAATTGAATGCAGGGGGCAAATTCAGCAAAGAATTTCCAGCAGCTAAAGTTCCTGAATTGAGAGAAGTGTTAGGACTGCTCCTCCAAAAAAATTACCGAGGGATGCTAATGATTGAAATTAAAACTGATCAGTATGAATATCCCGGTATCGAAGAAAAATTAGCCGAAACATTAAAAAGTAGAGATTGGCCTTTTCAACATGCATATTGCAGCTTTCATTTGGATTCTTTGGAAAAAATCGCATTACTGGAACCGGAGATACAGCTGGACTTATTGATGAGTACTTCTGATAAAAAGATCCAACTAGCAGCAGAAACCCCTTATATAGAAGGAGTACATCCAAAAAATACTTGGTTGTTCGAACATCCAGTCCAGGCAGCTGATTTTCCAAAAGCAATTCGTGCATGGACGATTAACGATGAAGAAGAAATGGCCAAATGTCAAGAACTCAAAATAGATGGAATAATAACTGATTTTCCGGAGAAAGCTCTTCGGTGGAAACAATCAACGAAAAGTAGGTAAAATATGGAAAAAGTATTAGTGATCGTCGGTCCGACAGCAGTCGGTAAAACAGCGCTAAGTGTGGAACTCGCACAACTATTTGGAGGAGAGATCATCAGTGGTGATTCATTGCAAATCTATAAAAATCTGGATATCGGTACAGCAAAAATCAAAGAAGAAGAGATGAATAATGTTCCGCATCATTTGATTGATGTGATCGAACCTACTCAACGTTACTCAGCCGCTGATTTTCAGCATTCAGGTCGACAATTGATTACCGAGATTGCGAACCGAGGGCACCTACCTATCATAGCTGGTGGTACGGGTCTGTATATCCAATCCCTTCTATATGATTATCAGTTAGGAGCGACAGAAGAAGCGAATCCTGAGATTAGAAAAAAGTATGAAACGTTAGCTGAAACAATTGGTTCCCAAGCATTATGGAATCAGTTGAAAGAAAAAGACCCGGCAGCTGCTGAGAAAATCCACTGGAACAATCAACGCAAAGTGATAAGAGCTCTGGAAGTTTTAGAGACGACAGGACATAGTATCACGGCACCTAAAGAAGAGCCAAAGCAATTGTATGATTACCTCATGATTGGATTAGATACGAAGCGTAGTATTCTTTATGAACGAATCAATCAAAGAGTCGATTTGATGCTAGCAGAAGGTTTAGTAGCAGAAGCGCGTAAGGTGTATGAGCTTGGAGAAGTCCAGGCCAGTCAAGGTATTGGATATAAAGAATTTTTCCCTTATTTTGAAGGGAAAGAAACATTGGAAGAAGCAACAGAACAAGTCAAACTACATTCGAGAAGATACGCGAAACGTCAGTTGACGTGGTTTCGTAACCGTTTGGATGCACAGTGGTTTGATCTTATAAGTGAGCCAAATCAAAAAAGTCAGATTGAGCAAACAATCAAAAAATGGCTGGAGGCGGAATAAAATGGAAGAAAAAGTGATCATCGTAGGGGTAGAAACCGAAGCAAACCAGCGTTACTTTTCAGAGTCAATGGAAGAGCTAGTTCAGCTGACGAATACCGCATCAGGAGAAGTCGTATTCACAATTACACAAAAGAGACCACAAGTGGATCGGCAAACGATTATCGGTAAAGGGAAATTACAAGAATTAGTTCAACAAGCGGATGCGCATGAAGCGGATTTGATCATCTTTAATCATGAGCTAACTCCGAGACAGAGCCAACTGATTACCGATGCTGTTGGTCTTCCGGTAATTGATCGCGTGCAGCTTATCTTAGATATTTTTGCGATGCGTGCTCGTTCGAAAGAAGGGAAGCTGCAGGTTGAACTTGCTCAGTTAGAATACCTACTGCCTCGTTTAGTAGGGCAAGGGAAAACATTATCTCGTCTTGGCGGTGGGATCGGAACAAGAGGGCCAGGTGAAACAAAGTTAGAAACAGACCGCCGACATATACGGAATAAAATTTTTGCTGTTAAGAAAGAATTGAAAGAAGTAGAAGCTCATCGAGAGCGCAATCGCCAAAAAAGAAAAAATAGCGAGATTTTTCAGATTGGACTTATTGGCTACACGAATGCCGGGAAGTCAACTATCTTGAATCTATTGACACAAGCGGATACTTATTCGAAAGATCAATTGTTTGCAACGTTAGATCCATTGACTAAGAGATGGCGTTTTGCTGAAGGATTTGAGATTACTGTAACGGATACCGTCGGGTTCATCCAAGACCTGCCTACGCAACTGATCGATGCTTTCCATTCTACATTAGAAGAAAGTCAAAATATGGATCTTTTGCTACATGTAGTCGATGCTAGTTCTCCAGATCGTATTTTACAGGAGCAGACTGTCTTAAAATTGATGGATGAACTGAATATGAAAGAAATGCCGATACTGACTGTTTACAATAAGGCAGACCAGATCGACCCAGCGATGTTCACGCCTACGCTATTCCCAAATGTATTGATTTCTACTCAGACGAAAGAAGGTAAGATGGCGTTGATCGAAGCAATCAAACGTCAGCTGATGGAACTAATGACCCCTTATACACTTTCTGTGCCAAGCAACGAAGGACAGAAATTAAGCGAGTTGAGAAGACAAACAATGGTTTTGGACGAAGCGTACATGGAAGAAACAAACGAATATGAAGTTAAAGGGTTTGCAAAAACCAATTCAAAATGGTTAAGAAAAAACCAATAAAATTTTGTTTTTTTAACAACGCGAATTGTAAAATTAAGTTAGAAAAATAAAAAGGCATTTATGGTACACTCAAATTGTATTTCCGACGAAAGAAAACAAAGGAGTGTAACCA
>NZ_BEHC01000041.1:0-24592 GCF_003112495.1 Enterococcus sp. H57 | reverse complement strand
TTCACTCTCCTTGTATGCTTTAGCGGGTATTACAATTTGAGTGTAACATAAATGGCTTTTTTATTTGTCTCGCTTAATTATACAAACGGCGTAAACAGTTAAATATCATTCAAGTAGCGGATTTAGTTTTACCAGATGCAGAAACCACTTTTGAAGAATATACCACCATGGAGTTGCTTAGTGTTTCTATGCTAATCGTCATTTCCACTTTTGCTTTGGACTTCATCCATAGCAACCGAGAAATTTTCAAGATAGTGGACTTGGATGAGGCGTGGAGTTTTCTTCAAGTGGCACAAGGAAAAACATTATCGAATAAGCTCGTTCGTGCTGGGCGGGCCATGAATGCCGGAGTTTATTTTGTTACGCAAAATAGTGATGATTTACTGGATGAACGCTTGAAGAATAATATCGGGTTGAAGTTTGCGTTTCGCAGTACCGATATTCATGAAATCAAGAAAATCTTGGAATTCTTTGGCTTGGATCGAGAAGATGAAAGCAATCAAAAACGCCTGAGAGATTTGGAAAACGGTCAGTGTTTAATGCAAGATTTGTATGGGCGAGTAGGTGTGGTTCAAGTTCATCCAGTCTTTGAAGAACTCTTCCATGCTTTTGATACCCGTCCACCTATTCATGAGAGAATGGAGTGAGGGGATGAAAAAGAAACTTTTTCGGATTGTGGGAATCGTTTTTATTAGCATCATCACTCTGACAGTTCTATTGAGTTTAGTCGGTACGATAGCTGAGGCAACTGGTCTGGTTGATGATACAGTTGAAGCCGGAAATCTTTATTCCCAATATTCACTTGGTAACTATCAGTTGGATTTCTTTGTGGATAGTTCATGGGATTGGCTACCGTGGAATTGGGGCGATGGCTTAGGAAAGAGCGTAATGTATGGTCTTTATGCCATTACTAATTTCATTTGGACGGTGAGTTTGTATTTGTCGAACGCCACGGGTTATGTGGTTCAAGAAGTTTATAAACTAGATTTCATTTCGGATACGGCTGAAAGTATTGGAAAGAATATCCAAACATTGGCTGGTATTACTGAAAATGGACTCCAGACCTCCGGATTTTATTTTGGGTTTCTATTATTGATGATTTTAGCTCTAGGGGTGTATGTGGCGTATACCGGATTATTAAAACGAGAAACCACGAAAGCAGTTCGAGCCGTGATTAATTTTGTGATGATTTTTCTACTTTCGGGTTCTTTTATTGCGTATGCGCCTACCTATATCACAAAAATTAATGACTTTAGTTCAGATGTTAGTGAAGCGGCTCTTAGCCTTGGGACCGAGATTGTTGTACCCAATTCAAAAAGCCAAGGAAAAGATAGCGTGGATTTGATTCGGGATAGTTTGTTTTCAATTCAAGTCCAGCAGCCTTGGTTACTCTTGCAATTTGATGATTCCAATATAGAGGAAATTGGCGAAGATCGGGTCAACAAGATTCTATTCGTGAGTCCGGATGAAAACAAGGGCAAGGATCGGGAAGAAGCGGTCAAAGCGGAGATTGAAGACAATGACAATGCGAATCTAAGTATAACCAAGACCATGAGCCGCTTAGGGACCGTGATTTTTTTGGTGCTGTTCAATATTGGGATTTCCTTCTTTGTCTTTCTTCTGACAGGAATTATGTTGTTTTCACAAATTCTCTTCATTATCTTTGCGATGTTTCTACCTATTAGCTTTTTATTGTCGATGTTGCCAACTTATGAAAGTTTGGGGAAAAAGGCGATTATTCGCTTATTCAATACGATTATGATGCGAGCGGGAGTGACCTTGGTTATCACCACGGCATTCAGTATTTCTACCATGTTTTTCAATATTTCAGCGACCTATCCCTTCTTTATGGTAGCATTTCTGCAAATTGTGACTTTTGCCGGGATTTATTTCAAATTGGGGGACATTATGAGTATGTTCAACCTCCAAAGCAATGATAGCCAGTCAATGGGCAGACGTGTCATGCGGAAACCGCAAATGTTGATGAATCGTAAACTACGGCAACTTAATCGAAATGTTGGGCGAACATTGGCTTTTGGTGGTGGTGCAGCAGTTGGTGGGAAACTAGCAAAAGATCAATCAAAAACCAGATCGAAGTCTTCTGGTTGTTCTCCACGAAAGAATCCATCATTATCTAACAATAAAGAGGTAATATCTGACCCGAATAAGGAAAATCCAATCTCAAAAAATAAGAAACAATCTCGAATGAATTTGGCCGGAAGAAAAATCGGCAAGGGACTAGATACCCAATCAATGGTAAAAGCCAAAGCACAACAAGTAAAGGATCAAGTAAGGAATACACCAACTAATTTGAAATACAATCTGCATAAAGAAATCGAAAAGACGAAAAAAGCACCAGAAGAATTCAAGCGTGGACTTGTCCAAGAAAAAGCGAATCGAGCGGAGTTGCGAGAAAAACAACGACAACGTAGAGATGAAAAAATGGCTGAAAAGCGGAAAGTATTGGGAAATTCAGCAAATCGTCATAGAAAAGGTAGGAGCAATGTTCCGATAAAAGAGGAATCCAAATCTCAGAAAAGTAAGATACCAAAGAATGTACCAGCCAATCGAATTGTAAAAATGAATTCGAATCCTGAAATCAAAAGAAGACTCTCAAATCAAAAATTGAGTACGAAAGAAAATAATCAACCAGTAAGAAAAGTGACTCCTATCCAACAGGCGAAGAAGCGATCTATTCTTGCAAAAGCAGGCAATCGAAAAGTACAAAAAAGAGTGAGTCATCCTCCAAAACTAAGGCCGGGTGAGACTAAATGACCATAAGAAATTTGAGTACAATCTCGTTGGCAATCCTGACGATTTCTTTTATGGGCATCTTGATGTGTGTCGGCTTATTATTTGGTGAGGATAGTGAAGGAAGCAACAGTTCTGGTACCTCTCCCGGTGGCAGTAGTGTCTCAGAAGAAGTATTAAAACATCGGTCACTGGTAGAAAAGTATGCCAAGGAATCGGACATTTCAGATTATGTACCGATTCTTTTGGCGATTATTCAAGTGGAGTCGGGTGGTACAGCAAAAGACGTGATGCAAAGCTCTGAATCAGCTGGCTTACCACCTAATTCTTTAGATACCGAGGCATCCATTAAACAAGGGTGTTTCTATTTTGCTTCTCTGGTTAAACGAGCTAAAGAGTTAGGCTGTGATCAAGATAGTATCATCCAAGCCTATAATTATGGTGGAGGCTATATAAATCATGTCGCAAAAAATGGAAAGAAGCATAGTTTTGCTTTGGCGGAATCCTTTTCAAAAGAAAAATCAGGTGGTCAAAAAGTTGATTACCCCAATCCAATCGCCATTAAAGAAAATGGCGGGTGGCGCTACAACTACGGAAATATGTTTTATTGTTTGTTGGTGAAACAATATCTGACCACGATACAGTTTGATGATAAAACAGTCCAAGGGATTTTTGACGAGGCATTTAAGTATGAAGGAATGGCTTATGTATTTGGTGGATCAAGTCCCGCAACGGGTTTTGATTGCAGTGGCTTAACTCAATGGTGTTATGCCAAAGTTGGTCTGAAACTTCCACGGGTGGCACAGGATCAGTATGATGCCATGAGTCATATTGACCTAAAAGATGCCAAGCCAGGAGATTTAATTTTCTTTCACTCAACTTATGATGCTGGTACTTACGTGACTCATGTCGGCATTTATGCAGGAGAGAATCAGATGTTCCATGAGGGAGATCCAGTGGGCTGGACGAATCTTACCGAACCCTATTGGCAGCAACATCTTATCGGAGCCGGTCGATACAAACAATAGAAAAGAGGAATGGAAAATGAACATAAAAATTGAACGAAGTCAGAAGGAGAAGACTCCAAAAAAGAAGAAAGAACGAGTAATTTCAGTGGGCAAGCATCGGAAAATGGTTCTTGTCCTTTGGTTTTTATTGTTTTGTAGTCTCGCTTTTGGGATATACAAAAATTTCACAGCAATTGACCAACACACGACTCATGAGAAAGTGGTTGTGAAAGAAAAAATAGTGAATACTTCTGGTGTCGAGAACTTTACGATTGATTTTGCGAAGGAGTATTTTTCTTGGAAGAATGACAAAGAAGCCATCGAAAAGAGAATGACTACTCTTGAACAATATCTGACTGAGGAAGGGGTGACTTTAAGTCAAGATATGGTTCGAGCGGATATTCCCACTAGTTCCGAAGTTCAAGTAGTAAAAATTCTAGATGTTGAGAAGCACTCAGAAGAATTTGTTATTTCATTTTTAGTGGAGCAAAAGATTACAGAGGGGAAAAAGACACAACAGGTTTTTTCTGCATATCAAGTGAGGATATTTGAAGATAAAAAAGGCAACCATATTGTGACGAGTCTGCCTACGATGATTGGAAAACCAGAAAAAGTGAAGTATGAGGAAAAACCAGTGGCAAGTGATTCAGAAATTGATGCCAAAACAGCGGAAGAAATCACTGAATTTTTAGAGACATTTTTCAAGCTTTATCCAACTGCATCAGAAAAAGAACTTGAGTATTATGTAGAAAATGATGTTATGCGACCAATCAATTCGAATCTTAAATTTGTGGAATTAGTGAATCCAATTTATACGCAAAATGAAAAAAGTATTCAAGTGAGAGTTGATGTAAAATACCTTGATACTCTATAAAAAGTAACGAATTACTTTCAGTATGAATTGGAATTACAAAATGATGGAAATTGGAGAATTATTGTCTCTGAATAAAAACAAGTTAGAATAATAGGTGAATGATGTTATTGTTGGTAGAGTGAATTCACCAAGTAAGGTGGATCAATCATGGGGAACCGTATCATAAATGATGCGGTTTTTTAGTATTAATTTCTGAGATTAATATTGATTTAATGGTTTTTTTGGAAGGGAACCGCAGGAGAAAATGATACGAGTGTCCTAGTTAATCTGTATCATTTAGTGGAGCAAGGCTAAGTAATGCGTATGAAATCAAGGTTCTATAATATTTTGTGTTGGTGGAAAATCGAAACCGATTTTCTGCCAACACTTTTTTCTTGTATGCAAATCAAAAAGAGACTCACAAAAGAAATAAGCATCTGTATCTGTTCATAAAACTGTCTCCTAAGTTTAGTGTCAATTTATTTGACGGATATTTATAAGTTACTATCGGTTTGGATTGGTAACACTAAATTGGGAATAACTACATCCTTGACTTGGGATGTAGCAGTACGCTCTTAGTGCTAAAATTGAAAATCATAATTTGATGCTACTGCCGGGAGTTATTCGGCAGACTTATCCTACACACTTACATTAAACAACATCTATGAGTGACTTTTCTAGTTACTGATTCTTTTTGCGGGAAATAGAAAAGTCATTTTTTCGAAAAAAACTCAGAAAATACTACTTGCAATAATTCTGGACAGCCACTATGATAGAAATAACAGGAAAATCTACTAAGTACAGCCAGAGACTTGTACTCAGCTAACTAGTTTATTCCAGAATGCTGCATAATTTGATAGATTCATACTTTTATGTTTTTTTGCATATCGAAGTAGGTAGTCATATTTTGACTATCCAATTTGATAAAATATCGTTTATGCGAAACGTACTATAGTTGGTGCATCACTAGAGTTAAAAGTGTACAATGCTTAGTTTTTTTGAATCTTTATCGCAAATAGCTTCAAAAAACACTTTTTTGGATACGTTGAAATATTTAGTTGAGTATAGTACAATACGAACAATTGTGACAAATAACAATTTTTTGGGAGTGAGTAAAGTTAGATGGGAAGACCCTTAGCAAAAGGCCTAGCTGTCGTAGCCGTCGGTATCGGAGCACTGGGTATATGTTACATCGGTTACCGAGCCGATAAAACACATCAGTATGAACAACGAGTTCAGTACGCCAATAGTACCATTGCAAAAAGCCAAGAGCAGTTAGTGACTCTCACAAAAACCATTGATTCGTTTTATCAAGAAGGTCAATCAATTTTTTTGAGAGAAAATTTGACGGAGTCCGAGCTTGCGGCCGTACGAGGAAAGCTTGAATCTGTCAAAGCTGATGCTGAAGAATACCATATTCAAGCAGAAGACCTAACAGACGATGCTGGGGGGATTCAAGAGACCAAAGACGCCCTTGTGAAAAAAGTTAATTTGGTCAATGACAAATTAACTATTCAAGAAAAGACCAATAACTTGTTTGAGAATCCTGTGAGTTCTTGGCAGAAGCCGGTTAATGATGTAGTGATTAAAAAAGACATTTCAGACGAATCAATCGGAGAAATTCGAGAAACCTTGAAACTGTCGACGTTAGCTGACCAATGGCAAAAAAATATCACTGAGTATCTAGATTTTGCCAATGCACAGTTGACTAGGATTAAGAACATTGAAGCAACCATCGACAGCTTACTTAAAAATGGTCAAATCACAGACAAGGCAAATTATGAAAGCTATATTGCCTTAGCAGAGAGCATCGGTCAAGTTCGTAATCTCACCTATAAGGAATCCTTTACAGCCTCACTGAACACCATAAGTGAGCAGTTAGGATACGGTACCTTGTCACCAGGTGATAGCGGTGAGTCGGGAAATGAGTCTTCTGATGAAGGTAATTCTCATGAAGAAGCATTCACCGAAGAATATGCTGAGCCTGACGACGAACAGTAAACAGTCTTTGTAGAAAATGAAAGAGAAAGTGGAAACACTAATGGAAGAGACAATCAGTTTGAAGGAAATATTTGACATCTTAAAGAAGCATGTCGCTGCAATATTGATTAGTATGTTCGCTGGCTTGGCTCTGGCAAGCGTGGCGACGTTTTTTATCATTACGCCGAAATACAATTCACAAGCCCAATTGATTGTTAAACTACCTCGAACAGATGCGACCAATGCGGGGGATGTCAATACGAACTTATTGATGATTAATACGTATAAAGATATGATTACTGGCGACTTGGTCATGAGCACTGTCAAAGATCGTCTGGAGTCAGAATATGATCTGGATAAAACTGTCAGTGAACTCAAAGGTGCCATCCAAGTCCAACAATCCCAGAATTCCCAAATGTTTTCCATCGTAGCAACCGATACAAAACCAGTGGATGCGGAACATATCGCCAACACCACAGCGAAAGTCTTCCAAGAAAATGCTAAAGATGTTTTGGATGTCGACAAGATTTCAATCATTTCAAATGCACAAGCCTCCATGACACCAGTCTCTCCCAACAACAAACTGAACTTAGCAATCGGCTTGGTTCTAGGGATGATGGTAGGGGTTGGCTTGGCCTTCTTATTGGAACTGTTGGACCGTACCGTCAAAGATAGCCGGTTCGTAGGAGAAAATCTCGGCTTTACCATCCTTGGCTCAGTCCCACAAATGACAGATAAAGAGCTTAAGAAGACCACAAAATCAGTGGCTGCAGTGCAAAAGCAGGACAATTCCACAACCAAACAAGACAAAGCTCGTCGCAGTCGCTCACGAGTATAGGGAGATATCGATTATGGGAAAACGAAACAGTAAACATCATAGCCAACAAACCAGTGCCGTCAGTCTCATCACACTAGCAGACAAAACGTCACCAATCTCAGAACAGTACCGGACGATTCGGACCAATATCCAGTTTGCTTCAGCAGACAAAAAAATTCAGACCATCGTCGTGACTTCATCTGGACCGGCAGAAGGTAAATCCACGACTTCAGCGAATCTTGCCGTGGTCTTCGCTAGCTCCGGTCAACGTGTGCTTTTGGTGGATGCGGATATGCGTAAGCCAACTGTTCACAAAACATTTGGGTTAAGTAATGATACCGGTCTGAGCCTCGTCTTGAGTACCGATCAAAGCGTCTTGGAAAATGCGCGCACAGTCGGAATCGAAAATCTGTCCATCTTACCAAGTGGGCCTAAGCCGCCAAACCCTTCTGAATTACTAGGCTCTGTACGTATGAACCAAGTCATTGAGGAAGCGCGCCACCTGTATGATGTTGTTATTTTCGATATGCCACCTGTGGTCGCCGTGACGGACGCTCAGATTATGGCGTCAAAAGCTGACGGCACACTGCTAGTTGTTAGAGAAAACGTCACGCGAAAAGATACATTAACCAATGCGAAAAATCTGTTGGAAATGGTGCAAGCGCGAGTATTAGGCGTGGTATACAATGGCACGCAAAATATGAAAGACCAAGGTTACTACTATTATTATGGTAACTAAGTTGAATTGATTTGAGGAGGAGATTGGATGATTGATCTTCATTGTCATATCTTACCGGGAGTAGATGATGGGGCAGATACGTTAGCTGATAGCATTGCCATGGCAGAAAAAGCCATCAGCCAAGGCATCACACATATCTTGTGTACCCCCCATCATAATAATGGGAAATATGTGAATCCGAAAGCTGCGGTTATCGATAAAGTGGCTGAGCTCCAGGCGGAACTCGATCGTCGTAACCTCCCTCTGACCCTACTGGAAGGGCAAGAGGTGCGGATTACGGGGGATTTAGTAGAAGAAATCCAACAAGATCAGATTTTGTTTACAGATTTGGCAGATACCTATCTTTTGATTGAATTTCCTACGATGGATGTCCCAGCCTGTACGGAGCAACTTTTTTTCAAGCTGCGAAATATGGGAAAGGTGCCAGTCATCGTCCATCCGGAAAGAAATGCGAAGTTTCGTGAAGATCCCAATCGCCTGATTCCATACTTGGAGATGGGGTGCCTCGCGCAACTCACCGCTCCAAGCTACATAGGTGTCTTTGGTAAAGACATCCAAAAGACGGCAAAGCAGATGGTTGAGCATAACCTCGTTCAGATGATGGCGTCTGACGCTCATGGTATCAAAAAAAGAACGTTTGCAATGAAAGAAGCCTTTCGCCAAATCGGACATGACTTTGATGAAGAAAAAGTCAAAACTATGGAACAAGTGGCGAAAGATTTGATAAATGGGGATGCGGTCACATACCCAGATTATACAGAAGTTAAGAAGAAACGGTTTGGATTATTTTAGGAGGCGTTTTCGTTGTTTGCATTAACAAGAAAAAGAAAAATTGGTATCTTAGTTGTTTTAGATAGTTTATTGGTTGCTTTAGCGTGTGTTATCAGCTATTTCTTTATGAAACCCTATGTGGATGTTACGACAAAATTTTTAATGCTATCGATGATTCTATCAATTGTTTTATATCTGATGTTTGGGACGATTTTTAAAGTCTTCACCCGCATCAATCGCTACACCAATCTACGGGAAATCATGGCTATCTTTTTTGCCACGACCTGTCAATTTTTGGTGGGCTTACTTGTCATGCAATTCTTTTGGAATCAGACGTTTAGTCGCCGTTTTGAATTGTTGAGTTATATTTTGACTTTAACTTTAATTATCGCTAGTCGTTTGTCGTGGCGGATATTTGTAGAACAACGAAACAGACGTCAAGGAAAGGGGACTAAGATTGAACGTACCATTATCGTCGGCGCTGGTGAAGGCGGTCGAATTCTACAAAATAGTTTGGTTGGTACTCCTACTTCAGGAGAAATTGATATTATCGGCTTCGTGGATGATGATCCCAATAAAGTCGGCACTTACCTTGCTGGTAAAAAAGTCTTAGGTACGCTATCAGATTTACCACAATTAATTAAAGACAATCAGATCGATATGGTGACTATTGCTATTCCATCATTATCAAGTACTCGGCTACAAGAAATCTTTGCTAAACTTGCGGACACAACTGTCAAAGTTAATGCCATGCCTTCCATGGAAGACATGGCTTCAGGTAAAATTTCCATCAGTCGTTTGAAAGAAATCGACGTAGTGGATCTTTTAGGTCGTGAAGAAGTCAAATTGGATATGGACTCCATCAAAGACCAAATCACCGGTAAAGTAATCTTAGTAACCGGCGCTGGCGGATCAATTGGTTCAGAACTATGTCGCCAAGTAATGAAATTTAATCCTAAACAATTATTACTATTAGGACATGGCGAAAACTCCATTTATCAAATTCACCAAGAAATGTTAAACAGTCATCGTCACGGTCAAACAGAATTTGTACCAATTATCGCTGATGTCCAAGATCGCAAACTAATCTTTGAACTAATGGCCGAATACAAACCAGATATCATCTATCATGCCGCAGCTCACAAACATGTTCCTCTTATGGAATACAATCCTAGAGAAGCTGTTAAAAACAATGTCTATGGTACAAAAAATGTTGCTGAAGCTGCCAAAGCAAACAACGTGAAAAACTTCGTCATGATCTCCACTGATAAAGCCAACCACCCAACAAGTGTTATGGGTTCTACAAAACGCATGGCTGAAATGATTGTCACTAGCTTAAATGAACCAGGGAAAACGAAATTCTCTGCTGTCCGTTTCGGTAACGTATTAGGATCTCGTGGTAGTGTGATTCCATTGTTCCGCAAGCAAATCGCAAAAGGAGGTCCAATCACCGTCACTGATTTTCGCATGACCCGTTACTTTATGACTATCCCAGAAGCAAGTCGCCTAGTTATCCAATCAGGTGCCTTAGCCAAAGGTGGAGAAATTTTCATCTTAGATATGAGTGAACCAGTGAAAATTGTCGATCTTGCCAAAAACATGATCAGACTTAGCGGCCTTACTGAAGATGATATCGAAATTGTGGAATCAGGTATTCGCCCTGGAGAAAAACTTTATGAAGAATTGTTACTGGATAAAGAACGCAATGATGAAGAAGTCTTTGAAAAAATCTTTGTCGGTAATATCCAAGGTTTTTCAATTGATGAAGTCATGCACTTTGTTGAAGGATTGTCAGATGATGATGATGAACTAGCTAAACAAGTATTAGCATTTGCTAATGAATCAAATAAATAAAAAAGGATGACAACAATGAAAAAAAATATTCCTTTCTCCCCCCCTGATATTACTGACTTGGAAATTGAGAATGTTCTACAAGTTTTAAAGTCTGGATGGATTACGACTGGGCCTATGACTAAAAAATTAGAAGACTTGGTTTCTTCATATTGTGACACAGAAAAAACAGTTTGTTTAAACTCCGCAACCGCATGTCTAGAACTTTGTTTACGGGTTTTGGGAGTTGGACCTGGAGATGAAGTAATCACTTCAGCGTATACTTATACAGCATCAGCAAGTGTTATTGATCATGTTGGGGCTAAAATTATTTTAGTTGATACAGAGCCAGGAAAGTATCACTTGTCCTATGAAGCACTTGAAAATGCTATTACTGATAAAACGAAAGTTATTATACCAGTTGATATTGCGGGAATTATGTGTGATTATGACGAAATATTTAGGATAGTTAATGATAAACGAAAATTATTCACTGCTAATAATACTATTCAAGAAAAAATTGGTAGGATAGCGATTCTGGCTGATGCGGCACATTCTTTTGGTGCAACATATAAAAATCGTAAATCAGGATCTGTCGCAGATTTTACAAGCTTTTCATTCCATGCTGTAAAGAATATCACAACAGCTGAAGGTGGGGCGTTAACGTGGAAATCATTAGGAGTCGAATTTGATACATGGTTTTATCATCAGGTTCGAAGACTGTCTTTACATGGACAAACAAAAGACGCATTTGAAAAAATGGGTTTGAATTCATGGGAATACGATATTGTTTCTCCGGCGTATAAATGTAATATGACCGATATTCATGCAGCTATTGGGGTCGTACAAATTGAACGAATTAATGAATTATATAAATCTAGAACTGAGTTATATAACCATTATATAAAAACATTTATTTCAAGTTCGGATATCAGTGTATTATTACATGATCACAATGATTCAATTTCGAGTAAGCATTTACTATTAACTCAAGTAAAAGGCAATCGAAATGCGTTGATAAATGCTCTGGCTGAAGAAGGTATAGCGACAAACGTTCATTACAAACCGTTGCCTTTATTAACTGCTTATAAAGAAAAAGGATTTTCAATTGACAAGTTTCCTAATGCAATGAAGTTGTTTGAAAATGAAATGACCCTGCCACTAAATACTTTAATGAAATTTGAAGATATCGACTATATTCATGATAAGATAAGTCGTTTTTTTAAAAAATAAATAATGAAATCGAGGAGTATGCTATGTACTTGGTAATTGGTGGGACTAGTTTTATTGGAGTTTATGTTGTTGATGAATTGTTGGCACAGAATAAAAAAGTTATGGTAACAGGAAGAAATCAAAAATTTAAGAATTATTATGAAAGTAAAGGCGTGCAATTTATTAATCTAGATATTACGAATAGAAATGACTTTGTAACAATTCCAGAAATTGAGATTGAAGGTATTATATTATTAGCTGGATTATTACCAGCAAATAGTACTGCAGACTTGAATGAAACAGAAAATGCTAGTGAATATATAGAAATAAATACAATAGGAACGGCAAATGTGATAGAATTTGCACGTTTAAGAGGAATTAAAAGAGTAATATCAACAACTTCTTATGCGGATGTTTTTAATTCTTGGAAAGAAAATATTGCTATTACTGAAGACGAGCCAAGAGGTTTCTTACTCGAGGGAGACCATGCTGCATATATTATCTCTAAAAATGCGGCAACGGATTTAATGCTTTATTACAATAAACAGCATAAGATGAAAAATGTGATCTTCCGATTGCCCCCTGTATATGGGGTAGGACCACATGGATCATTGTTAATTAATGGGAAAATGAAAAAATCTGGATTGCAGATTTTTATTGAGAAGGCTAAGAACGGGGAAGACATCGTAATTTTTGGTAATCCTAAGTTAAGTCGCGATATAGTTTATGTAAAAGATGTGGCTAAGGCAACTTTTATGGCTCTTGATAGTGAACGGGCAGAAGGATTGTATAATATGACATCAGGAAGACCTCTTTCGCTTGAAAAACAAGTGAAAGATATTATTGATGTTTTTGGAGATAGGAAAAAATCAAGTATTAAATATGCTCCCAATATTGGTAATAACACTCCATCATATCTTTTTTCTATTGAGAAAGCCAAGAAAGATTTTGATTTCTCACCAGATTTTGCTAATTTTAAGAAGATGATGATGGATTATAAAAAAGTTGAAGAAAGTAAGGTTTATAAGAATTTATTTTAGAAAAAAGATAATACGAGGATACTTATTATGTACAAGATATTTAAGCGAATCATTGATGTGATTGCATCAATAGTGGCAATGCCATTTCTTTTTGTAGCGTTATTGATTTTTGGATTAATAATTAAATTGGATGACGGTGGTTCCATTTTTTATAAAGCGAAACGACTAGGTACCGATAGACGTATTTTTACTATGTATAAATTTAGAACTATGATTGAAAATGCACCTGATTTTCGTTCTGAAGATGGTTCAACTTTAAATTCAGAAGACGATCCTAGATTGACTAGAATTGGAAAGTTTATGAGAAAAACTAGTATCGATGAAATTCCACAATTTCTCAATGTATTAATTGGTGATATGAGTCTCATAGGACCCAGACCAGATTCAGCTTTCTGGGCAGAAAACTATTCTGAAGAGGAAAAGATAATCCATACTATAAGACCGGGAATAACAGGTTATAACCAAGTAATTAATAGAAATGCTGCATCAACAAAACAAAAGTTACAAAATGATATCTACTATGTGGAAAATTTATCATTGAAATTTGATATATGGATCTTTTTTATGACAATTAAAAAGGTTTTAAAATCGGAAAATGTTTATAGAGAGGATTAATGTACTTGAAAAAAATACTGATATTAGGAGCAAGTTTATTACAGATACCGACTATTTTAGAGGCAAAAAAAATGGGGTTATTTACCATTGTTGTAGATATGGATAGAAATGCACCTGGAATAAAATATGCAGATGATTTTTTCGAGATAAGTACTCTTGATAAAGATGAAATTTTTTTATTGGCAAAAGAAGAGCGTATTTGCGCTATTGCAACAGCAGCAACAGATCGACCAATGGAGACCGTTGCATATATTTCGGATAAATTAAGTCTTGACATTGTGAGTTCTACTACAATAGCAAAATCTACTAATAAATTTTATATGCGTGAAGAATTAAAAAGGTCTGGAGTTCCAATACCTCGGTATGCAAAAGTTGAAAAAAGTAATGACATTCTTAATTTCATAAATAAGAATAAGAATATTGATTTTATATTGAAACCAGCAAATTCATCTGGTTCAAGAGGAATAAGATTTATACCTGCAACATCAAATATTGAAGAGATAGAAGAAGCTTTTCAATATACTAAATCTGCAACAAATTTGGATTATATTTTAGTTGAAGAATACATGCCAGGTGAAGAAGTTAGTGTGGAATCAATTATGGTTAATGGTAAGAACCATATTATTGTAATTACAGATAAGATTACTACAGGTAGTCCATATTTTGTTGAACTTGGGCACTCGCAGCCATCACAACTATCTGAAGATATTCAAAGTAAAATTAGGAGAATTGTCTCAGATTCGCTGTCTGCAATAGGCTATACAAATGGGGTTTCGCATGTGGAAGTAAAAATAACTGGAAGCTGTGTGCGAATTGTAGAAATAGGTCTCCGTTTAGGGGGAGATTGCATTACAAGTCATTTAGTACCATTGTCTACAGGAGTTAATATTGTCCGACAAAACTTGAATTTCGCAACAAAATCGCCCCTTATCTATACTCATACTAAAAATAGAGGAGCTGCTATTATGTTTATTGAGGCAAGGGAAGGGAAAATTAAAGATATAAAAAACGAAAATGAGCTAAATAGTGGGTTTGTTGAAGAAATAGTATTCACAAAAAAAATTGGAGATGAGGTTTTTGGTACAAAACAGAGTGGTGATCGAATCGGGTATGTAATATGTGACGGATCTACTCCCGAAATAGCACAATATAATTGCAAAAAAGCACTTGAGAAAATTGAAATAATCTATGAATGAGGAATGAATGATGAAAGTTTGGATTGTGGGTGTTGGAGAACCATTACCTATTGATGGCGAAAATACTAGACTTAGAAGAATTGGAAATTTTAGTAACTATCTATCAGAAAATGGACACAGTGTGGATTGGTTTTCTGTATCCTTTGATCATTATAAAAAGCGTCAAAGAGTTCAACAAAATCAAACTTTTATTTTAAACGAAAGATTAAAATTACATGTGGCAAAGGTATCTGGATATAAAAAAAATATTTCATTACAAAGGATATATCATCACTATGATGCTTCAAAACAAATTTTTAAGCTTTTAAAAAAAGAACCTAAGCCGGATGTTATATTATCAGGAAACACTCCTATTGAAGTCATTACAATGGTAACAAAGTATGGCAAGGATAATAATATTCCAGTAATAACTGATGTTAGGGATTTATGGCCAGATATTTTTAAGGAATCAATGCCAGAAAAATTTCGTTCGTTAATTACCCCGTATGTTGTTTTTAGTAACAAAAAGGTCGATACCTATTTCCGTAATTCGTATTCAATTGTGGGTTTATCTGAAGGTTTTTTAAGTTTTGGATTGGAGCATGCGAAAAGAAGCCGGAAAAAAACAGATACAGTAATCCCTATTGCGTACCCTGACTATAGTTATAATTATTCGGAAAATGAGTTTTCATCACTTTGGAGCAAACATGGTGTTGAATCAAATGATTTTATTATTTCATTTACTGGAAATTTTGGTAATCAGTTTTCTTTCGAAAGTATAATTAATGCTTCTAATAAGTTAACTGGTATTAGTAATTTGAAGTTTGTTCTTTGCGGAACGGGTCCGCAAATGGAATATGTTAAATCAAAATGTAGTGATAATGTGATTTTTCCTGGGTGGATTGAGAAAGATATGATAACTTCTCTTCTTCAGTGGTCAAAACTGGGAATTGCGCCCTATATTAACAGTACTAACTATCAATTAAATACACCTAATAAATTTGGTGAATATCTATCTGCCAGTCTTCCAATTTTACTATCAGTAGATGGCGTGATGAAAAATTTAGTTGATGAGTATCATTGCGGATCATATTATAAAGATGGTAGTGCTTTAGAAAAGATTATTAAAAATTACTTTGATAATTTTGGTAAACTATATTCTGAATCAATTAACGCGCGAAGTCTGTACGAAGCTAACTTCCAAATTGATATAGTACAAGAAAAGTTTATGAAACATCTTCAATTTGTTATTGATGAATATAAGTTGACTGGAGGAAAATATGAACAAGATAAAAAAAGCTTGTTTTAGAGCTTTCAGAATATTATCAGGGAAAAAAGGTGTGTACGGGAATTTAGGAACTGGGAACAGGTTTACAAAAGGTGTATTCATAGAGGAAGGCGCTTGTATTGGCAAATTTAATTATTTTGGACCGTATAGTATGGTTAATAATGCAAGAATTGGAAATTATTGTTCTTTCGCACCAAATGTAAAAGTTGGACCTGGTGAGCACAGTATTAATCATGTGACTACCTATCAAAAAATTAGTTCAAAAATCAATGGATTTAGGTTAAGTCAGAATCCTGCAGTAATTAAAAATGATGTTTGGTGTGGAGCAAACGTTGTTGTTATGCAGGGAGTAACTATTGGAAATGGTGCTGTTATTGGTGCAAATGCAGTAGTTACACATGATATTCCGGACTATGCAATAGCAGTAGGTATACCAGCTAAAGTTATTAGATATAGATTCAAAGAGGAAAGTATAGAAAAAATAATTCGTAGTAATTGGTTTGAAGAGGATTTTGAAGAGGCTTGTTCTATTTTACGTGAACTGGAGAAGGGACTGAGTCAGTGAAATGAAAATTTTATTTCTTGCAGCAGCAAATAGTATTCATTCAATAAGGTGGGTTAATTCTCTTGCTGAATTAGGCCATGAAGTTCATTTTGTTTATTTACCTAATCAAAATCCAGATATAGATGGGATTGATAAATCAGTCATTCAATACAAATTGAAGTATGGTGGCAACAAAGGTTATTATTTAAATGCTCCCTTATTAAAAAAAATTTTTATCAATGTAAAGCCTGATGTTGTAAATGCACATTATGCAAGTGGTTATGGTACGTTAGCAAGAGTTTCACGATTGAGGCCGCTACTCTTATCGGTATGGGGAAGTGATGTCTATGATTTTCCAGAAAAAAATACTATTACTAATAGAATTGTAAAATCAAATATTCGCTATGCAGATCGAATTGCTTCAACTAGCTATGCTATGGCTAATCAAGTAAAGAAGCTCATGGATAATGATAATCTTAAAATAGACATCACCCCCTTCGGCGTCGATTTATCTAATTTTGAAAACATTACATTGAAGAGTAATAAACCTATTATTATAGGGACAATAAAAACACTTGCTCCCAAATATGGACTTTCATACTTAATTAAGGCTATAGACTTTGTTCGGAATAAAACAGAAAAACATTTTAAGTTAGAAATATATGGTAAGGGTCCGGAAAAAGAAAGTTTGCAAAAATTAATCAGTGACTTATCTCTTAATGATATTATTGAATTAAAAGGATATATTCCGAATTCTCAGGTGCCTCAAGTTCTTAATACATTTGATATTTTTTGTGTCACCAGCATTATGAATAGTGAAAGTTTTGGGGTCGCAGCCGTAGAGGCAATGGCAGCTAAATTGCCAGTTGTAGCTACTGATGTTGATGGTTTTAAAGAAGTTGTTCAGGATAGAGTTACAGGAATAATTGTAGAAAAAGGAAATATCAATATGATTGCTAACGCTATTTTAGAACTTATCGAAAACTCTCAGCTAAGATGTAGTTATGGACAAGCTGGTTATAAAAGGGTTACGGATTTGTATGATTGGGATAAAAATGTAAAAAAAATGGAAAAAATTTATCTTTCCATGTTAGATAAAGGAGAATGAGATGTTTTTTATTTTTTTAGTATTTATCCTCGTAACAAATACTATTGAGTTTTTTTTATACAAAACACTATTTAATCCTTACTCGTTAATATCTTTAGTTTATTGTTTTTTAATTTCATTGAATAATTATTATGCTGTTTCAAGATTTAGTTTTTTTGAAGTTGAAGACAAGACTATGATTTTTCTGTCGTTTTTCTTATTGTTAGTTTTTATTATCAGCATCCTATTTAGGTTCCTTTCTATAGAGAAAACTTCAACCCGATTAAACCTGTGTGAATATAAAGAAATGATTTTCAAGAAAGAGAAAGTTATTTTAATATTTTTCGATATTGGATTAATAGCAAAGTATATTTCTTTATTCCAGAGTATAAGTAGGTATGGATTTGATAATTTAAAAGGTAATGCTTTTGGAATTTTTGCTCATATAGGTAGCCTTGCAGGTATCCTCTTACCGTTTGTTTTTTTGATTTATTTATCGGATAAGAAAAAGTTTTTTCGACTAATAACATTTTTATTAGTTTTAGTTAATATTTTAATTTTTGGAGGTAAATATTTAATTTTGATAACTGTCTTGTATGTAATTATTTTCTATGCTTTGATTAATAGAGTATCTACAAGTAAAGTTATTCGATATAGTTTGATTGCATTAATTTTCGCAATTCTTGTATTTTTCTTCAATTATGTGGTACGTCCCATTCTCGAGCTTGGATATTTTAATTCAGATTTAACAAAAAACAATTTTGATTTTGCAATACAACATTTTTTTTATTATCTATTAAGTCCAGTAATTGCCATGAATAGTTATTTCAGTGTAATTTTGAATTCACAGATAGGAATCCCAATTTTATTTACTGTTCCTATAAATATTTTCAAGGCTTTATTTAGGGTAGGAAATTATGTTTCACCAATATACGAAGATACAGTTCAGATAAGTCCGGGTTTGGGAACTAATGTTGCTGGCTTTTTTGCTGAGGCAATTCATACTGGCGGATGGTTGATCGGGACAGTTACAATCATCTTTTTCTTTGTTTTTGTGTATTATTGCTACGTGAAATATATCCGATATTCACGTCTTACAGCATTAACCTCCTATCTATTATCTGTTGTAATTTTTATGTTTTTTGGTAATTTTTTAACAGTATCAGGAGTGGTTTTGAATATTATGTATTTAGTTGTTCTTGAGATTTTGTTAACAAAAAAAATAACTCTATAGAATTGGGGTAATAAAATAATATGTCAACAACGGCAATTGTAATTTTAAATTGGAATGGTGCAACAGATACGATTGAATGTATAAAATCTCTTGTTTCTAATGAGCATTCATTCTTCAGTATTTTTGTTTTGGATAACGCCTCAAACAATAAAGATACTGATAAGCTAGAAAAATGGATTCTTAATTATAGTTCTGAAAGGTATATTTGTAGTGTTTCTGAATTCGAGCAATGTAGTAACTTTATGTTAAAGGGTATAACCCTTGTCAAAGGAGAGAAAAATCTCGGATTTGCAAAGGGTAACAACTTAATTTTAAAAAAAATATATCACTCTTTTGATTACTGTATTTTGTTAAATAACGACACAGTAGTAACGGATAATGCATTGACAAATATGACTGTAGTATTTGATAAAAATCCAAAAGTTATGGTTGCAACATGTAATATCAGATATTATTCAAATCCTGATAAATTATGGAATGCAGGTGGTAAGTTTACTTTCTACGGTGATAGAAAATATTTTTCTAGTAAACAAATTGATTCCAATATCAAAAATGGAAATATGATAATTAGTGCACCATTTGTAACTGGATGTGTTCTTATGATTCGACAAAGTATTTTTTCTGATGTTGGCTTTTTAAGTGAAGATTTCTTTTTTGGTGAAGAAGATTTTAATTATTGTATGAGGCTTAGAAAGAAAAAAATTCAAACGGTTAGTATCTTAGATTCGATAGTTTACCATAAAATTAGTTCTTCAATTTCTAAAGCTGTTTCAGGAGAAATACTGCTTCGAAAAGCAATTTTACATTTCACAAATAGAACAATTAATCAAAAAAACTTTATGAGTAAAGCAAGATGGCAAATTTGGAGATATGCATATTTATCTGCAATTTGGTTCAATATTTATAAGCAAACAAAAAATAGGAATAAGGCACAGTATGTATATAATAAAGTTAAGGAATACTCAGATCTGTACAGTGGAGTAAATTATGATTTATTTAGAGAAATAAATAATCTTACTTTTGAGAAAGTAGGAGTTTCATGAATTTACGATTGAAGAAGTTTGTAACTAATATGTCCTATTCTCTATCATCGAATATTTTAGCTTTACTTGTATCTTCACTTGTTATATTAGTTGTTCCCAAATTATTGGGTGTTAAAGAATATGGTTATTGGCAACTTTATTTATTCTATACCTCTTATGTAGGGTTTACACATCTAGGCTGGAGTGATGGGATTTATCTTCGATTAGGTGGTGAAAAATATGATGATTTAGATAAGAATAAATTATACTCTCAGTTTTGGATGCTAGGGTTTTCACAGCTAATTTTAGGATTTGTATTGTTAATTTGTATTACATTCGTTAATAAAGTTAGTATGGATAAAGTATTTATATTTGAAATGACTTTATTGTGTATGATTGTTTCAAATATAAGAATAGTGTTGCTACATATACTGCAGGCAACAAACCGAATAAAAGAATATGCAGTTATTACTATTATTGATAGATTGGCCTACTTTTTGTTAATTGTCGTTTTCTTAATTTTTGGAGTTAGAAACTATAAATTTATGATTTTTGCCGACATAGTAGGAAAATCTTTATCTTTGCTTATTTCAATCTATACATGCAAGGATCTAGTACTTCAAAATATAAGAAATTTTTCTTTAAATATCAAAGAAGCTTTATACAATATATCTATTGGTATGAAGCTTATGTTGGCAAATATCGCAAGTATTCTAATAATTGGAATTGTTAGATTTTCAATTGAAAGACAATGGGATGTATCTACCTTTGGTAAGGTCTCATTAACATTGAGTATTTCTAATTTAGTTATGGTTTTTATTAATGCGATTGGATTAATTATGTTTCCGTTTCTCAGAACATTAAGAAGAGAAACATTACCTAAGTTCTATAAGCTTCTCAGAAGTTCCTTGATTTTAGTTTTGCTAATTTTATTATTGTTTTATTATCCCTTCAGAGCAATTTTAGAAGTTTGGCTACCTCAATATGCTGAGAGCTTAAAATATATGGCTTTAGTATTTCCAATTTCACTGTATGAAGGGAAAATGGCACTTTTAATTAATACGTATTTAAAAACTTTACGGCTAGAGCGTCTTATTTTGCTGTCTAACATGCTAACAGTAGTTCTTAGTGGTGTGGTTACTGTGATTACTGTATTCGTGTTGAAAAGTTTAACTCTGGCAGTTTTATCGATTGTAGCTCTTTTAGCTTTTCGATCAATTTTTGCTGAACTTCAGTTAGTGAAATATTTGAAAATTGATGTTTATAAAGATATTTTATATGAGAGTATGATGGTATGTAGTTTTATTATTTCCGGATGGTTTTGTACAGGTGTGAGTGCCTTTATGATTTATCTCATTTGCTTTGCATTTTATCTTTTTGTGAAACGAAATGATATAAATAGAGTCTTCAAAGAAAGTAAGAAATTATTAGAGAAGAGGAATTAAGAATGAGTTTGTATGAAGAAATAATCGATAGGAAAGAAAATATTGCTGTAGTTGGCTTAGGATATGTTGGTATGCCGATAGCAGTTTCTTTTGCAAGAAAAGTAAATGTTATTGGATACGACTTAAATCAGGGGAAAATAGATGCGTATAAAGCAGGGATTGATGCAACGAGAGAAGTAGGAAATGATAAAATTAAGAACACTGCGGTATACTTTACCTCTGACGAAAAAGAGTTGAAAAAAGCAAAGTTTTTCATTGTTGCCGTTCCAACACCTATTAATCAAGATAAGACACCTAATCTTAAACCTGTTGAAGACGCTAGTATCACCGTTGGTAGAAATCTGAGAAAAGGCTCAATTGTAGTCTATGAATCAACAGTGTATCCAGGAGCAACTGAGGATATTTGTATTCCAATCTTAGAGAAAGAATCTGGTTTAGTTTGTGGGAAAGACTTTAAAATAGGATATTCCCCTGAAAGAATTAATCCTGGAGATAAAGTGCACACTCTTGAAACAATTACAAAAATTGTTTCTGGTATGGATGAGACTACATTAGAAGAAATTGCTCAGGTTTATGAAATCATTATTGAAGCGGGTGTCCATAGAGCAAGTTCGATAAAAGTTGCTGAGGCGGCTAAGGTAGTGGAAAACTCCCAAAGAGATATAAATATTGCATTTGTGAATGAATTAGCTAAAGCATTTGATAAAATGGGAATTGATACAAATGAAGTCGTTGATGCAATGAATACTAAGTGGAACTCTCTTGGATTTAGACCTGGGTTAGTTGGAGGGCATTGTATTGGAGTTGATCCATATTACTTTATATATCAATCAGAAAATTTGGGATACACCTCGCATTTAATAACTATGGGAAGACAAGTTAATGATTCAATGGGCGAATTTGTTGCAGATGCGGTTATTAAGCAACTAGCCCTAGCTGGTAAAACAATAAAAAATGCTGAAGTAACTATATTTGGATTAACTTTTAAAGAAAATTGTCCTGATTTGCGTAATTCAAAAGTGATTGATATTGTTTCGCGTTTAAATGAATATGGAATAAAACCACATGTTGTGGATCCGTGGGCTGACGTGGATGAGGCTCATTATGAATATGGTGTAGACTTAGAAAATATTGAAGATATTCAAAATCAAGATGCATTAGTTTTTGCAGTAGACCATAGAGAATTTCATGAGCTTAATATCAACGATCTTTCAAAATTCTATCGAGAAAATGATGAAAGAGTGCTGATTGATATTAAAAATATTTTTTCTAAAAATGAACTATTAAAAAATGATTTTTATTTTTGGAAACTATAGAATTACAGATTGTTTTAGAGAAAAGACGTTTTTTTACATTAGCTCTCAAGGAGTTTGAAAGAAATTTCAGCTCCCTGTTTTTGATTTAGGTGTCTTATCGAATTTCTATCTGTATTTGAATAAGTTCACAATTGGAGTGATTCGAATGAAAGGTATAATCTTAGCCGGGGGCAGTGGCACACGTCTATATCCATTAACCAAAGCGACATCAAAACAATTGATGCCCATCTATGATAAACCAATGATTTATTATCCAATGTCTACTTTAATGTTGGCAGGAATCAAAGAAATCCGTCGTTAATCATTGTTATCAGACAGAGAAAGAACCCTTGGTATTCAAGGGTTCTTTTTTTGTTCTTATCATGTAATGCAATATTCTTGATTCAGTATTTTTTAATTACTCGACTGGGCGAATAACTTATTAGGATGAGTCTTCCGACAAATATTAGTAAAAAAAAGAGCCATGTGATAATATCTTTCTTGAGAGTAACCGCTTTAAAAAATTCAGAATATTCTAACATAAATGGAGTATTCTTAGAATCAAAAGGAGAAAGAAGATGATTTATACTTATACGGAGCAAGAGAAAATGAAAGTTTTGGAGACATTTATGAAGGATGGAAAAGTAAAACAAGTACCAAGCGCAACAAAAAAGAAATACATCTTGCTGAAAGAAGTCTTGAAACGATTCGAACATGGAGTAATCTATACAGAAACAGAAGTCAATTCGATATTGATGGACATATTTTCTAGTGCTGATTATGTCGAACAAAGGCGTTATCTAATCACATTCGGTTTTTTCAAAAGAAGTTCGGATGGTCGAGCGTATCAGTTGATGGGAAATGAAAATTAGAAGTTTTGATTTATACTAATTGAAAAAAATTCAAGTATGCGGCGTAGAACCAATGTCGCATACTTGAATTTTTTTTGTCATCTGTATCTATAATACAAAACCAAGAACGTTATTCAAAATATGGATAGCCATGATAAAAGCTAATGAGCGATTCGCAGTTAAATAAGCAATCGTCAGTAAAATCGTTCCAGGAGCGTACATGAAAAAATCAATTGGATGCGTTACATGAATAAATGTAAATAGAAAAATAGAAATCAAAGAAGACAAAATTAAACCAATAGATTGAGAAAGCCAATTAATTAAAAGATGACGAAAAATAAGTTCTTCTAAAATCGGGCCAAGGAAAGCAAAAACAATCAAAGTCAAAAATAGCGGCGTTTGTTTTCCTAATTGCGATAAATATTCCTGATTGGCTGATTGGTTAGTAGGACCTAAAATGTGTTGCATGAAGACATCTACTAAAAAGATCAAGCCTACCCAAAAAAATATACTAGCAATTCTCAGCCAAGTTTTTTCTTTGAAATAAGAAAAACTTTCTATGATCTCTTTACGAAACAAAATGATTCCAATAATAGAAGGAATACATAAGTTAACCGCGAACACAACAAACTCTGAATGTATTAAATCACTGTTCGTTACCATAGATAATAAGGCTAATGGAAGGATCCCTAATTGAAATCCTATGAATAAAAAATAAAGAATGAATAAAGATAATTCTCTTTTATTTGTACGAATAAACGTCAAAACGTACCTCCTAAAATTAGATTTTGGACAAATGTCCTTTAAAAAGATAACAAGATTTTGTTCTTGAAACAATATATATGCTTTTATTCTTCCCCCCTAGCTTCCAAAATTAAGCAATACTTCAATTCATCAAGTTTTATCTTTTTTTTAATAATCGTAAAAAAAGAGTATTTTTTATTTCTTAATTGTCAAATTAAGTTAGACAGATCATCAATACTTACGTAACTCAAAAATACTTCCAAAGGTGTTCGATAATCCAGTGATTTTCTAG
>NZ_BEHC01000040.1:0-4131 GCF_003112495.1 Enterococcus sp. H57 | reverse complement strand
AGTAACTTTTTAGTCAAAATCAGTTGATAGGGATATTAGTGATACATATTTCAATAAAATGTGCCAAAGAATTAAAGCTATGAATTATTCAGGTTCAGGAATAAAAATTATTTTTAATAACAACCTATTATCCTTTCCAAGCTTGTAGATATTTTGGTTTAGATGTTTTTTATGTGAGTTCAATTCTACAGCGGAGGGAATGAGAAAGTTTTCTAAACAAGTTTGGAAATTCCTAAACATGTTCAGAACACACAGAAAACAATTACATTCTAAAGAAGATTCTTTATACTAGATTTTGAAGAAACAGTGGCCACAGCGTTCTTCTATTTATAAATAGCCTTCAGCGCCGCGCTCAACAAAAGCTCAAATTGATTCAGTGTCGTGCCAAAGAAAAGATTTGGTTGGTAATCAGATATTTTTTGTGGAATATAGGTTTCCGTGCTAATGGTTAATGTTGCCAGCGTACCGATTTTTGAATTTTTTTGCCCAACAAATGCGATCACATCGATAAAGTGATCGTTCGCAATTTTAGCTAATTCGGCTAATCGAACTGTATCACCAGAATTGGAAATAATAAAAAGCAGAATATCTTGTTGCACTTGCTGTCTAAGAAATTCTAAATGACTATTGGCCGTCGCACGAAATCCATATAGATTAAGAGATTCCGAAAAATAATTGGCTAGATTTTGCGAAAAACCTGAGCCAAGAATCATAATCCGTTTATCGCGATACGCAGACATTAAATGTATGAATGCTTCCTTCTCCTCATTGGAGAATGTGCTTGGCATCGTAATGTCAGATTGGCTGTTTCCTAGAGCAAATACCAACTCACTATAACCGGAATATCCAATTTTCTTCGCCATATTGATAATCGTTGCAGTAGAAACATACGATGCTTTGGCAACGTCACGAATCCCAATATTTTTTAAAGACTGACGATTTTTTTTCATAAATCGTAAGACTTCAGCTTCTGAGTCATTCAGTTGGTATTTATCTATAAGCATTTCAACATCCATAAGATTCACCTCAAATTTTATCTAATAGGAGTATTATATTATGACAGAAACGAAATTTATTCAAGATCCGTGGTCAAAAATGACTACCCGTAACGGCTTACGTGGAGATGAAGCTATCTCAGCATTACAGAAATCGATTCGTCGAGGAAAAGAAAAAGAAGCATGTGAATTTGCTTATGAAATGTATATCACCTCACCACAATTTGAAGAGAAACTCTGGAGAAGGCTATTGGCGATCAGTGTTGAGGATGTGGGCATGGGCAATCCTATGGCCGCCATCATGATCAATAACTTAAACGCCATGCGCAAAGAATTCCAATACAATGAATCCGATCGTGCGATGTATTTTTTCCACGCGATTCGTTACCTATGCCAATCTGAAAAAGATCGTTCATCGGATTTACTTAAGAACATTGTTATCAAGAGTTTCGCTATGGGATATATTCCAGAAATTCCTGATATTGCGTTGGATAAACATACTGTTCGGGGACAGGCAATGGGGCGTGGTTCAGAACACTTTTTGCATGAAGCAAGTAAAGTGATCCCCCAAGCAAAAGTTGATAATGACTACAAGGAACAATACGAAAAAATCATCGAGACCTATGATCCAGATCACGTCGTGCCAAGTACGTTTTCATTTAATCCTTGGCAAGTATAGGAGGAAGTTATATGGAAAATTCTGCGTTTATCATGAAACTGAATGACATACTTAGCCCCATCGCAGCCAAGATAGGTAATCAGCGCCACCTAAAAGCTATATCCAGCGGTATGATGTTTGGCCTACCCTTTATTGTTATCGGTTCTTTTTTTCTGATTTTTGCAAATCCACCCATCAATATTGATAAATACAATCCAGATACAGCTAATATTTTCATGAAATTTATGGCCAGCTGGAAAGATTTTGCCGTAGCAAATTATGATCTCATCACAGCCCCTTATAATTTGACAATGGGAATCATCGGATTCATTAGTGTTTTTGGCATTGCATTTTCCCTTGCCAATGAATACAAAATTAATCCTTCCATGAATGGCATGGTTGCATCTGTCATTTATCTAATGGTTTGTACACCAGTGGAAGAAGGTGCCATCAATCTTAATTTCCTTGGGACAAACGGATTGTTCGTCGCAATTATCATCGGCTTGCTAGTAGTGGAAATCAACCGACTATTTGAAGTAAAAAATATTAAGTTGAAACTCCCAGATACAGTTCCACCCATGGTAGCAACCTTTATCAATATGCTCGTTCCACTGCTGACAAATATATTCATCTTTTATGGCATCAATCTGATTTTCTTGGCAGCAACAAACAAAATCTTCCCTGAAGCGGTGATGGAAGTCCTGACTCCAGCAACGAACATCGCTGGCAGTCTAGGTGGTTTCTTATTGATCGTGACTTTGGGTAACATCCTATGGCTATTTGGTATCAATGGCTCGTCAATTATTTTCCCTATCGTCTTTACATTGGGAATGGCTCAAACTGGTTTGAATGCTGAACAACTGGCAAATGGTGAAACCATGACACACTTAATGAACTTACAAATGTTCCGTATTTCTGTACTTGGTGGAGCCGGTGGTACTTTGGGTTTGGTTTTATTGATGATGCGAAGCAAAGTACCCGAATATCGCACAATTGGAAAATTGTCATTGGTTCCTGGAATCTGTTCCATCAACGAACCAGTGATTTTCGGATTACCTATCGTTTTTAACCCTATTTTGGCAATTCCATTTTTGATTACGCCCATCATTTCATTATTGCTGACCTACTTTGCTCAGCAACTAGGATGGATTGGGATTGGATTTATCGTCGATCCTTCCTTCACACCTTTTTTTGCACAAGCTTATCTTTCAAGTATGGACTGGCGCAATATTCTCTTTTGCCTACTGTTGATCGTCATCAGCATCTTCATCTACTATCCATTTTTTAAAGTCATGGAGAGCAATAAAACAAAATTAGTAGATGAAAAACTATAGTCGTCATTCTTAACCTTGTAACGAAAATATGGTTCTATACTATTTAGTGTTGATGGGAAATCTTAGGGTTTCCCATCAACCTATTTTTTATAAAAAAGTATACTCTGGTGTCCCACAACAAATAAAGGAAGCGCCCTTGTTCAAAAGGCTACTTCCTTTATTTTTATTTTGCTTTAAATTTTGAGTCATCATTTATAAGCGAACGTAAGAGATAATAGACACCTAAAAATAGAAAGAAAAATAAAGGTAATACACGTAGTAAAACAAATGGAGTTTCAAAAATAAATGGATAGCATAAAATATCTTGTGTAAATTCGTTTTTCTAGAAATGTAGAAAAAAAGGTATATCCTTAGTAAAATTAGTTCGACCAAAAACAATTTACGAAAGGAATATACCCATGAACTATTTTACTACATCTTTAATGAAAAACCTATTTTCTAATGACAACAATCTTCCAGCTTTTGAACAGGCTGTAACCGAACTGTTTCGTTCAGAGTTGGAGAAATCTCTCAATGAAATACTCGCATATGAGTTGACGGATTTTCTTGATTATGAACCATACGCTAGAACCAATAACGAAAATTCTAGAAATGGTTCCTATCAAAGAAAGTTTGATACAAAATATGGAACTATTACACTCAATATTCCAAGAGATAGAATGGGAGAATTTTTCACTTCTCTTCTGCCTAAATACAGAAGACGAGATCTATTTACCGAAACAACGATTTTGGATTTATTTGAAGAAGGAATGAGCCATTCAGAAATTTGTTCCATGATCCAAAAATTATGTGGAGCTCGCTATTCTAAACAGACCATATCTAATATTACGGACAAAGCTCTGGAATGTGTAGATTCCTTCAAAAACAGAATATTGAACAAAGAGTATGCCGTTGTATATCTTGATGGAACATCCATGCCTTTACGCCGTGATACTGTATCCAGGGAAATGGTCCATATAGCACTAGGAATCACAGTAGAAGGTACAAAAGAAATTCTTGGCTATATGATTGCACCAAACGAGTCCGCTGAGATATGGGAAGAACTTCTGAAAGACTGGAATGGCAACAGTTTTTTTGACAAATTTTATAAGGTGCAGAACTTCTTTCCGTATGCTATTCCGATTGTCCTTGACAATGAGCCTCC
>NZ_BEHC01000039.1:0-33281 GCF_003112495.1 Enterococcus sp. H57 | reverse complement strand
GTGTTCTCTTAGACATAAAAATTCCTCCTGGTATGTTTTCTTCTAGTCTACACACCTTAATTTTTCTGTCTAGTTAATTGTAGCCTATCCAATAGATTACAAATAGTATCGTATTTCGCAATCTTAAAATTATCTTCTTACTATGAATAAGATAATAAAATTTGTATTTGTCCTTTTTAGGTAACTTATTTTAATCTATATACCTTTCTGGATCAACGAAAGTATACTTTATATAGTCATAACGCCGATGGTAACTATGCACTGTAACGATAATGCTGCTAAAATATCTTTTTACGAAAAACATCACAAGGAAAAACTTAACTATGGTATTATCTAAACATAATTTTTTCGGTATTTAATATTTAATTAGGAGGGAATATTTTGCTTTTTTATAGTAATTTTATCTTAATAGTAGCGATATTATTACTTCTGAATATATGGATTTTTGATAGGAGTAGAAATGCAAGTATAGGTTTTAGAACTAAACGAAGTCTGTCTTCTAAAAAAAATTGGGTATACTCACAAACTATTTTTTATGGAGGAATTGTTTTAATTAGTTTACTTTCTTCAACACTTTATTCTTTGAATATTATAGATGTTTCCACCTCAAATTCAATATCTATTATTGGAATCATTATTGCTGCAATTATTACACAACTGTTTTTAGTGTTTGGAGAGAAGAAAAGAAGTAAAAAATAGAAAAACTAGTGATAGTTTTGGTGATAGTGATATTAAAAATCAGAAAAGATAGAAAAAGCAGGAGATAGATAAAATGCTGATATTTCAGCATTTTTTAAGAGTATAAAAGAGAAAAAAAGTAATAAATGTATACATGATATAAGAAAAACATATATGTATAAAAAGAAGAAAGTAGCTTCTCTTTGTACATATATGGTTTGTTTTTATGGATGCCGAGCTTTTTTATAAGATAAGGCTAGGGGGTGCGGATGTTTTTTTGGACCTTTTTCAGCAATTACATTCCTGTTTCTTCCGATATTGAAGAGGACTTAGTCCTCCTAAAGATAACTTGATTCGATGATTATTATACCACTGGATGTAGTCATCCAAATGATCCATAAATTGATTCATTGAGGTGTTTTTCCAGTCCCGTTGGTAAAACATCTCATTCTTTAATCGCCCAAAGAAGCCTTCACACGCAGAGTTATCTGGTGAGCAACCTTTTTTTGACATGGAACGTGGTAAATTTGCTTTGTTCATCCTTTCAATCCAACCAGGCCATCTATAATGAGCCCCGCGATCAGAATGAACAATTGGCCGTTCTTGGTTTTGAAGTGTAGCTAGTCCAATATCTAACATAGTATTCACTAATGCTGCATCAGGCTTGGTGCCAATTGTCCAACTAATAATAGCTCCATCATAACAATCAACAATTGGCGACAAATAAACTTTTCCTGCCGGGATTTTGAATTCAGTAATATCAGTCAACCATTTTTCATTAGGCCTTGTCGCTTTAAAATTACGATTCAATAAGTTTGGTTGTGCAGTACTGATCTCACCAGCATACGAAGAGTATTTTTTTCGTTTGGAAAATGTAACGATTAGATTTTCCTCGATCATCAACATCCGTACAACTTTTTCAGAAAGAATTTTCCCCATATTCTTTAGTTCTTGATGAATTCTGCGGTAACCATAAGAGCAGAAGTTACTGTTGAAAATGGTCACGATCAATTGACGTTCTTCAGCATATTTATCTGGTTTATCAATTACATGTTTCTGATAAAAATAGCTGCTTTTAGACAAATAAAGCTGTTGAAGAAGTTCATTTAATTTAAATTGATTTCTTAAGGCATCAATCAATCGTGTCTTTTCCTGATTTGTCAGTTGAAGGAGATTGATGCCTTCTTCTTTTTTTAGCAGTTCAGTAGCTCCTTCAAGTAATGCTTTCTCGAGTTGCAATTGGTGTACTTGTTTTTGCAATTCTTTAACTTCCGTTAACAGTAACTCTTTTTGTTCTTCTTGATTTTCTTGAGTCATACGCAGTGGAAAACCCCTTCCAAGATACATGTCTTTCCATTGATACAAAGTGACTCTACTGATGCCTTCGGCTTCAGCTAAGCTTTTTCTGTTGGCCTGAGGCGCATAGAATTTTTTCAACACGTTATCTTTTTGATCTTGGGTTAACTTTACTGCACTTTTCCGAAGTTTTCTAGCCCCAGGCGCTAGTTCTTCACACCAGTGCCGTAAAGACTCTCGATTAGGGTAACCAAGCAATCGAATCGTCCTTGCATAGCACTGTCCATATTCAAAATAATGATTCACAGCTACTCGTTTTTGTTCTTCAGAATACTTTGATTTTTTTCGGTGTTCTAGATGAAGCGCTCCAGATATCAAATATTCATTGTACCATTTGCGAAGTGCGCCAACGGACGGATAGCCTAATTCACGAATAGTAGCGGCATAGGAGCAATCGTACTTTAAAAATAACTGAATGGCTTTTACACGTTCTTCGTGGGAAAACATACGAACATTCCTCCTGTGTTCATTTTTAGTCCAGGATTATGTCCGCACCCCCCTACCGCCCATAACGACCCAAGGATTTGTGGAACTAAGTAAATACCTGCAAGAAGCAAGATCAGCTGGGTCGGTTTTAAAGGATGATAGAAGTAACGCCATTCAGTAAAATTGGCGCAAAATAAATAGGAAGTGACAGTAGATATAATATTGGCAATGAATAAAGATATAATACGCCTGTTCCTTTGAAAATAATATCCAGCAAAAAGAGATAAAAATATCAATGTGATGAACCCGCTTACGGAATGATAACGAAAATCAAGCAGTAAGGCGAAATGCACATAAGGAACAAAAGATAAAAGCAACGGAAGGTTTTTCCGGCAAGTTTTTATCATCTTTCATCACCACCTAACAAGTGTTATTATTTTGTTAGTTTTATTGTAAATTGAATCCTGCAATAATCAATTACTTTTTCATTATTTCTAGATTAAATGAATAAACTCTCATGCCATTATCTCTAAAAAAAAAGTTTTTCCCCCTAATTTTTTTAGATAGAAAATTGTATAGTATGATGAGAGAAAAAGTAGTTTGGGGGAACGTTAATGAGAAGAAAAGCAGTAATCGATCGGCTTTATTTATTTTTTTGGTTTTTTCCTATCGTTTTGCTACCTTTTACATGGGTAAATGCTGTTGTACAAGGTGCGGAGATATTAGGCCTGATCCAAGGAAGCGGATTTGTGGTTTCTAGGAATTTTCCAGCTTTGATTGTTTTCTATTTAGTGATAAGTGTAGGTCTCTTATTACCAAAATCTCTGATCAATCACTACAATTGGCAGCTGCTTTACTTTTCTTGCTTATTAGTATTTACATCTATGTTTTCTTTGCTGCCTCGCTTGATTATCGGCCCTAATGGTTTGAGCGAGAGTGGATTGAAGGATTCAGCTTATTCCTCCATGTATTTCTTGACGATCAAACCATGGTTCTATTTAGTAATTGCCTCATTTATTCTTGCAACATTTTTTTACTTCTGGACAGAAATCAGGATAAAAAGTGAACGATCTGTATCTATAAAAAATAACTATTGATGGTGGATCATCAGTAAAAAAACATATGAGCTGCGTAAAATGCATGTTTCTCATATGCTTTTTTTATTATTATGTAAAGAATGCGAAAAACGTTTACATGATTTTTACATAACTTAACTATATTTTTACAGCAACCATACGAGGGATTTACAGTCGACTGATAAACTTTAGTTGTAAATAAGAAAGGAGCAATAAAATGAAAAAAGTATTGTTTACTCTAGGTATGATGGGAATTCTTTTAGCCGGATGCGGCTCAGGATCAGGAAATACAGATGGCTCTGCCACACAAAATAATTCAAGTGACTCAAATGAACAAGTAAAAATCGTTGCGGTAGGTTCGACAGCATTACAGCCGTTAGTCGATGCAGCACAAGAAAGCTTTGTACAAGAAAATCCAAATTATCAAATCTCTGTACAAGGAGGAGGAAGCGGAACTGGTTTGAGCCAAGTCGAAGCTGGAGCAGTTACTATCGGAAACTCTGATGTATTTGCAGAAGAAAGAGACGGAGTTGATGCTTCAAAATTAGTGGATCATAAAGTAGCAGTGGTCGGGATGGCACCAATCGTCAATAAAGATACAGATGTCAAAGATATCACCAAACAGGAATTGATTGATATCTTTACAGGAAAAATCACTAACTGGAAGGAAGTTGGCGGGAAAGATCAAAAAATCAACGTCGTGAACCGTGCAAACGGCAGCGGTACCCGCGCGACATTCGAAAAATGGGGACTGGATGGTGCTACCCCTGTGCAATCCCAAGAACAAGATTCATCAGGAACAGTTCGGCAGCTGGTAAGTCAAACACCAGGAGCAATCAGCTATTTAGCTTTCTCATATCTCGATGATTCCACACAAGCACTAAGTATCGACGGTGTAGAACCAAAAGAAGAGAATGTAGCAGATAACAGCTGGGGAATCTGGTCATATGAACATATGTACACGAACGGAAAACCTTCCCCTGAAGTCCAAAAATTCTTAGACTACATGATGACAGAAGAAATCCAAGAAGGACCTGTCAAAGAATTGGGCTATTTACCAATCACAATGATGGAATTAGAACGTGATCACGAAGGAAATATCAAATAACTAGCAGATAAACATGCCACGGTAGTCGTTACTATTAAGGAAAAATCAACTATGTTTCCCCACATATACATTTTTCCTTTAATTGTGAAAAATAGTTCCTCATATTTTGCCGTTTTTTGAGCTAATACCGAGGGTCAGCTGATTGAACACCGTTTATTCGAAAAAAAGAGCTACGACATAGAACTGTCGTAACTTTTTTTTTGCTATATGACAGGAATGAAAGGTGTTTGCAAGCTTAATGTGAGGAACACTTTCCATATCTGTTCTATACTGGATAGGAGAAGTTTGGAAATATCCAGAAAACGAAATCAATCGAGGTAGCCACATGAAGAATAAATGGATAAATCGAAGTAAAAAAAAGAAAGTAACACAAAGATCATCAGATAAAGTCATCCGTCTTTTTCCATCGTATAAAGAAGGATTAACGGCAGATCAAGTCAAGGAACGAATAGAAAAAGGTGCAGCAAATAATTCAGTCGATCCCACATTCAAAACAAATCAGCAAATCGTATTGGAAAACATATTTACGTATTTCAATTTGATCTTTCTTATCTTAGCCATTTTGCTTTGTTTAGTAGAATCCTATAAGAACTTGACTTTTTTACCAGTTATCATAGCCAATACAGGAATCGCCATTTTTCAGGAAATTCGATCCAAAAAGATCTTGGACGAACTAAATGTTTTAAATACAGCAAAAGTCAATGTCATACGAGACGGGATAGAACAAACAATAGATATAGAAGACCTTGTAATAGATGACATTGTTATTTTAGAGACTGGATATCAAATTCCAGCAGATGCAGAGGTCGTGGAAGGGAAACTGCAAGTTAATGAGGCTTTATTGACAGGCGAAGCAGATGAAATAACCAAAGAAATAGGCGATCCATTAATGTCCGGCAGTTTCATTGTTTCCGGAAAAGCTTACGCCCGATTAGACAAAGTTGGAGCAGATTCGTATATTTCCCAGCTGACAGTCAAAGCCAAGACAATGGGAGAAGGAGAACAGTCGGAGATGATTGCTTCTCTTAATCAATTGATCAAATGGATTGGGATCATCATTATTCCTATCGGTATCCTGCTTTTTTCTCAAAGTTACTTTTTTAATGGAAACACGATCAAAGAAAGTGTCGTTGCAATGGAAGCAGCATTGATCGGTATGATACCTGAAGGACTGTACTTGCTGACGACGATTGCATTAGCATTAAGTGCGACTAAACTAGCAAAGCAAAGAGTTCTTTTACACAATATGAAAAGCATTGAGACATTGGCAAGGGTAAATGTCCTTTGTGTAGATAAAACAGGAACGATCACAGAAAATAAAATGTCTGTTCAAAAAGTGATCGTCTCTAAAAAACAAGAAATAATCAGTCAGTCAGATCAATTGGAAGCATGCATTGCTGACTATGCAAAAGCGATGGCAGGAGACAATGCAACAATGGAAGCTGTTAAAGCATATTTTACAAAAACCACTGATCAATCCTATCACCATGTTATTCCTTTTTCTTCTGTCCAAAAATTCAGCAGTGTAGCGTTGGCAGACAAGGTGTATGTTTTAGGAGCGCCCGAAATGGTTTTGCGCGATCAATTGCCGGAATATGCGGAAGAGTTTGTTTCTTTCGCTGAAAAAGGCTATCGCGTGTTGGTCTTTGGTGTGTACGATGGGATTCTTGAAGAACCAGTATTGACAGAAGCAGTCACACCATTAGGCTATATTCTGATTGCTAATCCTATCAGAAAAGAAGCAAGAGCCACATTTGATTACTTCAAAAAACAGCAAGTAGCCATCAAAGTGATTTCTGGAGATAATCCGCTCACCGTATCCAATGTAGCTGTCCAAGCAGGGATTTCACATGCTGATCAGTACGTTGATGCATCTAAATTATCAGAAGAAGAATATGAAGCAGCTGTCGAAAAATATACAGTTTTTGGACGCGTCAAGCCAGAACAAAAGAAAATCTTCGTTCAATTGATAAAGCGTAACAATACAGTAGCTATGACAGGTGATGGCGTGAATGATATTCTAGCCATGAAAGAAGCAGACTGCAGTATAGCGATGGCTTCCGGAAATGAAGCCGCCATGCAGGCCTCACAAGTGGTCTTACTTGATTCTGACTTTTCACGCATGCCAGAAGTTGTTGCAGAAGGACGGCGCGTTGTGAACAATATTGAGCGATCAGCCAGCTTGTTTTTAGTGAAGAATATTTTCTCCTTTTTGCTCTCACTGTTTTCAGTGATCTTTGCTCTGACCTATCCTTTAGAACCATCACAAATCACATTGATTAGTTTGTTTACTATCGGACTTCCATCTTTCTTGCTTGCTCTAGAAGAAAACAAAAAGCGAATCAGAGGGAAATTCATCATGAATGTGATGGAAAAAGCTGTGCCAGGTGGACTAACAGATATGATCGTAGTCGGTGCGTTGGTGATCTGCGGGGTGACTTTGAATCTAAATAAAACAGATGTTTCTACAGCATCTACCATGCTTTTGATTGCAGTAGGGTTCCTCGTTCTCTATAAAATCTGTTCACCGCTGAATAAATTCAGAAGTCAGATCATTCTTTTCTGTGCTAGCGGTAACTTTTTTTCGGTCATCTTTTTGCATAAGCTGTTTTCAATCACCGGTATCTCAGCTGTATCACTTTTGCTGTTGAGCATTCTATTTTTCTCGGCAGATTCGATTTTTAGGCATTTGACCACATTGGTAGAATATTTGTTTGAACGTAAAAATGAAAAAGAGCAAAAGCCGTTTAGTCGCGTAGTTAAAAAATTTCTATCGATATTTAAACGAGAAAATTGACGAAAAGTATCTCAAAAAAGAGTAAAAAAGAACAACCACTCGTGTATCTTTCGAAGCAGGATGAGTCATCCAACTTTAAAACGCACGAGCAGTTGCTCTTTTTTACATTTTCGGAATGGTAACGGTGAAAGTCGAACCTGTTCCAAGATGACTGTCTACAGTAATCGTACCATTAAGGAGTTGCACGTAGTCTTTTACAATCGCTAACCCTAATCCGGTCCCGCCTGAATGTCGGCTTCGCGCCTTGTCTACGCGGTAAAAACGCTCAAAGATCCGTTCCTGATCCTCAATGTCGATACCTATACCAAAGTCTTGGACAGAAAACGATAGATCATCTGTTGCCTGATAGCGGATAATAATCTCGCTGTCGCTTTTTGAATATTGGACAGCATTTTCAATCAGATTTTTGATAATTGGATAAAGGATATCTGTTTTAGTAGTAAATGGTTCGTTCTTTCCAATCAATCGAATCGTCAACCGTTTCTTTTCGATGATTGGCTGATAATTTTGAACGATTTGCTGGAAATAAGGTTCTGTATAAATTGTCTGGATCTCGTAAGAATTCTCGCCATCTTTTGACAGCTGGATGATTTCCCGAATCAGTTTATCTAACCGGATCGCATCTTTTTGCATGATCTCAAGAAAAGAAGTCAGAGTTTGCGGGTCATCTTTTGCACCATCCAGTAAAGTCTCGGTAAAACCAATCAGTGAAGTCACAGGAGTTTTTAATTCGTGAGAGACGTTGCCAACGAAATCCTTTTGTAGCTTTTCTAAACGTCGCACTTTCGTTAAGTCATACGCCACCCCTAGAATTTGTCCGGTACCTTCTGAATTAGTAAAGTAGCGCAAACTCAAGTCTAATGTCTGCCGACCTTCTGTAAGGGTGATCTCCTGATGGATCAGCGGATGCTCAGGAGTCACTTGATGAATCAGCTGAATGAGTTTTGGCTCTTGAATGACTTCTGTGTACCGCTGTTCAGGTTGATAGCTTACCACGTTTAAATGTAGCTGCATCTTTGGATTAAGCAGTAGTAAACGAGAATCAGCATCATCAATCAGGAATACGCCAATCATCAGTTCGTTCAGTAACGTATATAATTGCTCTTCTGTGGTAGTACACGCCCGATACATCTTACTCATTTGTTCGCTCAACGCATTAATCGTCTGATACAATTCTTCCCATTGATCGGGTGTTTGCATGATTACTTCCGCCTGATTAGGATTTTGCACCATTTTTTTTAGTACGGGCAGCACGGTTTTCAATGGCTGGTTTTTTTGATAGATCAGATAATAGATCATTCCTGCAAGAACAAGGAAGAAAGACAGAAAGAAGAAAAAGACCCAACGGCGAAAACTCTCAGTTCTCGGTAAAAAACCGCTTGTCGGTTCTGCGATACGTAAAATGGCTTCTAACTGGCCACTTTTTTTGACTGGTAATGCGACATATAAAAGATCCTCATTCAAAGTAGTACTTTTGCGCAAAGCGCTACCTAGGTTCCCACCATTCAATACGGCTTTGATTTCGGGACGGGAGTTTCGCTGTTCATTCAATGTTTCATTGTTTGTGTCAAATAAGATCTTTCCAGTAGCATCCATTAAAGTAATCCGTTCGTTCGACTGATGGACGAATTCTTCCAAAGCAGTTTTGTTTTGCGCTGCTTGGAGGTTTTCGACATCTAATTGCCGGATCAGCAGTTGTGCTTTTTTTGTCAGGTAGCTTTCTTGCTGTTCCACGATCTGCTGTTGAAAATAATGGGAAATCAATTGCCAGCCACCAAAAAACAAACTAACTAAAAGAATAAGAAAGAAGAGACGTTCATAAATTTTTTTCCATTTCATCGTTTGGGTTCCTGAAACTTATAGCCAAATCCTCTAATAGTCACCAAGTACTTTGGGTGTTTTGGATCTCGCTCGATTTTTTCTCGCAAATGACTAACGTGTACATCTACGATTCGGCTTTGTCCTGCGAAGTCAAAATTCCAAATGCGGTCTAGCAATGTGTCTCGGTCGATCACACGGTCTTTTCGTTTCATGAAATAAACAAGTAATTCAAATTCTTTCGGTGTTAGTTCAATCAGATGGTCGTCTACGGTCACTTGATAATTGGTCAAATCAGCAGTGATTTGTCCAATCGATAGATATTCAGGCTCAGCTTCATCTTTTGATTGCTTACGAGGTTCAATTCGTCTGAATATTGCTTTCATACGGGCTAATACTTCGCGAGGACTAAATGGTTTGGTCAAATAGTCGTCAGCACCTATTTCTAGGCCAATGATCCGATCCACTTGGTCATCTTTAGCCGTCAGCATCAAAATCGGTGTTTCATTTTTTTCTTGACGCAGCCGCTGAGTGATCTCCATGCCATCCATCGTTGGAAGCATCACATCTAAAATGATGAAATCAAATGATTGTTCTAATGCTAATTCTAATCCTTCGCCTCCATCTGTGGCACTGGTTACCTTGTAGCCTTCTTTTTCCAAATTGAACGTCAAGAGCGTTACAATAGAAGGTTCATCATCAACAACTAGTATTTTTTTCATTCAAATCTCCTTTAAATAGGTTTCATTCTGTTTATATTTTAGCATAGAATCAGTACAAAGGGCTATTTTACAAAAGAAATAAATGGTATAATAGGAAGGCACTTTGCTGAATAGAAAGGAAGAGCAGTCAATGATTGGAATCAGTGCATGTTTAGGCGGTCTGGCCTGTCGCTATGATGGACAGAAAAAAGAAGTACCAGAATTGATGGAACTAGTTGAAACTGGAGAAGCTGTCATGGTCTGTCCAGAAGTGATCGGCGGATTACCAATTCCTAGAGATCCCGCTGAAATCATTGGTGGAAATGGATTCGATGTGTGGAAAGATCAAGCAAAAGTATGGACGACAAGCGGCGAAGATGTAACGGAAGCGTACAAAAATGGCGCGATCAAAGCCTATCAAAAATTGCAGGAAAAACACATTGATCTAGTCATCATGAAGGAAAAAAGCCCTTCATGCGGAACCCATTCGATTTATGACGGGAGTTTTTCCGGAATAAAAAAAAATGGTGCCGGAGTGGCTACTGCTTATTTTATTCAGCAAAAAATGACTGTGCTCTCTGATGAAGAATGGCTGAAAACTAGAGGTGAGCAGAATGGAAATCGAAAAGACCAATCGAATGAACGCGCTCTTTGAATTTTATTCGACCTTATTGACAGAAAAACAAATGAACTACATGGAATTATATTATGCAGATGATTTTTCATTAGGTGAGATCGCGGAAGAATACGAAGTAAGCCGACAAGCAGTATATGACAATATCAAGCGGACAAGCAAGATCTTGGAGGATTATGAAAAAAAACTCCATCTTTTTTCTAATTATATTGTTCGAGAACAGGTATTGGAAAATATGACTGCATATATTACAGATAAGTACCCGGAAGATAAAAAACTACTTGAATATGTACAGCAAATTCAAGCAATCGAAGAATAAATAAAAGGAATGAAGAAAATATGGCATTTGAAAGCTTAACTGAACGTCTCCAGCAGGCGATGGGAAAAATAAGAAAAAAAGGAAAAGTATCAGAAGCTGACGTAAAAGAAATGATGCGGGAAATCCGCCTTGCCTTACTAGAAGCCGATGTTAACTTGCAAGTAGTCAAAGATTTTACTAAGCGCGTACGCGAACGTGCGGTAGGGGCAGAAGTGCTGGAAAGTTTATCACCTGCACAACAAATCGTAAAAATCGTTGATGAAGAATTGACGATCACACTTGGTTCTGAAACAGCAGAGTTAAATAAATCACCAAAAATACCAACTGTTATCATGATGGCTGGTCTTCAAGGGGCAGGTAAAACGACCTTTACTGGTAAATTAGCCAATTATTTAAAGAAAAATGAAAATGCTCGTCCGCTCCTAATCGCAGGGGACGTATATCGACCAGCTGCGATCGACCAATTGAAAGTATTAGGTCAACAGCTAGACGTTCCTGTATTTGATATGGGAACTGAAGTCAGCCCGGTAGAGATCGTCCGTCAAGGGATGGAGTTAGCAAAAGAAAAGAAAAACGACTATGTATTGATCGATACGGCAGGACGTCTGCATATCGATGAAACATTGATGGATGAGTTGAAACAAATCAAAGAATTGACGCAACCAAATGAGATTTTGCTTGTTGTCGATGCCATGACTGGTCAAGATGCCGTCAACGTAGCTGATAGCTTCAACCAGCAATTAGGTATTACAGGGGTCGTCATCACTAAACTTGATGGGGATACTCGAGGCGGGGCAGCACTATCGATCCGCTCAGTGACAGGCGCACCAATCAAATTCATCGGTTCTGGTGAAAAATTGACTGACTTAGAAGTATTCCACCCAGATCGTATGGCTAGCCGTATCCTTGGTATGGGGGATATGCTGACATTGATTGAAAAAGCGCAGCAAGACTACGACGAGAAAAAAGCGGAAGAACTTGCACAGAAAATGCGGGAAAATTCATTCGATTTCAATGACTTTATTGAACAGCTTGATCAAGTGATGGGTATGGGCCCACTGGAAGATCTAATCAAAATGATCCCAGGAATGAATCAAGTCCCTGGAATCGAAAACGTCAAGGTAGATCCAAAAGATGTTGAACGCAAAAAAGCGATGGTTTATTCTATGACGCCAGCAGAAAGAGCAAATCCTGATCTGTTGAACCCAAGCCGTCGTCGCCGAATTGCTGCCGGTTCTGGAAACAGTGTTGTTGAAGTGAATCGAATGATCAAACAATTCAAGGAATCAAGAAAAATGATGCAGCAAATGTCCAAAGGGGATATGAACATCCCAGGTATGGACCAAATGTTTGGTTCAGGCGTCAAAGGAAAACTAGGCAAAATGGCGATGAATCGAATGATCAAGAAAAATAAGAAGAAAAAGAAAAAACGGAAATAAGATGAAAAAAACAGCTTCGGTACAGACTGAAAATGTCTACTGCCGGAGCTTTTCTATCAGCAATTTTTATTCTTTACTAATACAATTACTCTAAACGAAGAGGTGGCACAGATGAGATGTCCGTGGAGTGAACAAACAGAAAGTATGCGGCAATATCATGATACTGTCTGGGGTGTTCCTGAATATGATGACCAAAAGCTGTTCCGAAAATTGATGCTTGATATTAATCAAGCCGGATTGAGCTGGCAGACGATTTTAAATAAAAGTGAAGCATTCGATGAAGCATATGATCGATTCGATATCAAAAAAGTCGCAAATTATGGAGAAACAAAAATCAGTGAACTAATGGAAAACAAAGGAATTATTCGTAACCGAAGAAAAATCGAAGCAGCCGTCCAAAACGCCAAAGCAGTCTTGAAAATTCAAGAAGAAATCGGCAGTTTTTCAGAGTATCTTTGGTCGTTTTCTAATGGAAAAATCGTTGATTCTTCTTATCATTCACAAGAAGAAGTCCCAACAACAAGTCCTCTTTCAGATGAATTAGCAAAAGATCTAAAGAAAAGAGGATTTAAATTTATCGGAAGCACAACAATCTATGCTTTTTTAGAAGCTGTCGGGATCATCAATGATCACCTTGACAGTTGTTTCCGCAAAGAAGAGGTCGTACGTATCGGCAGAAAGGGCGAATAAAGCATGCGAAAAATCATATTTTATGGTGCTATAAGTTTAGATGGCTATTTGGCAACGAAAACGGATGATCTTCAATGGCTTTTTGACACTCCAACAGGTAAGCAAACCACTTATGAAGCTTTTTATGAAACAATCGATACGACCATCATGGGCAGAAAAACTTATCAGGAAGCAAAAAAATATTTGGAGACCGAAGCAATTTATCCAGAGAAAAAGAATTTCGTTTTTTCCACCCATGCACAATTACAATTGCCAGATGCTGAGGTCGTAAACGAAGATCCTGTTGCTTTTCTAAAAAATCTACAAATGACAGAAGGAAAAGATATCTGGGTTGTGGGTGGCGGTCGATTGATCAAACCGCTATTGGAACATCAAATGATTGATGAATGGTATATCCAGATTACCCCTGTATTATTAGGGGACGGGATTCCTTTATTCCAAAAAGGAACATATGAAGCGCGTTTTGAAATGCTAGACACGACACGATTCGGTGAATTTATCGAATTGCATTATGTACGAAAGTAGAAGTAAATAAAATAAAAAAGGCAACTATATGCAGAAATGTCCTGTACATAGTTGCCTTTTTTATTACCGTTATGCTTTTTACTCTGTTAATTTGTTAGAAAAATCTAGATACGCATCTAAAATCGTTTGGAAGAAACTTAATGTTCCTTCAACGATATTACCATTTTCATCAATTAGATTCGCAACGTTTCCGATATATGCTTCCGGTTGCTGCAAGGTTGGCACATTCAAAAAGACAAGTGATTGGCGTAGATGGTGGTTTGCGCCAAAGCCGCCGATCCCACCTGGTGATGCAGTAACGACTAAACCTGGTTTATGATCCCAAACACTGTGTCCATAAGGTCTTGAGCCTACATCTAAAGCATTTTTCAATACTGCTGGCACAGAACGGTTGTATTCAGGAGTAACGAAAACGACACCGTCTAGTCCCCTCACTTCCTCACGAAAACGAGTCCATTCAGCAGGAGCCTGTTCTGGAGTTTCGAGATCCTCATTGTAAAATGGCAGATCATCGATTTTTACAAATACACTTTCGTACCCTTCAGGAAGCAATTTCGCAAAAGCTTCTGCTACTTTTTTGTTGTAAGAATCTTTTCTTAAACTACCAATAAAAAATCCAATTTTTTTTGTCATACGATTTTTCCTCCTTCAAACTATCTATAATAATCTTACAAAAGATAAGTAACTGGAGCAAATAAAAACACTTACTGACAAAAGCTACATAGAAGATAGATTACTTATTTTTAACAAAAAAGAAGTCTAAAATCTTCTATTTCCTAAAAAAAATCGAATTTAATCAAGCTGTAAAGAAAAAAAGCTTTACAGGGTAAAAAAAAACTGTTACACTACATCTTGTGAATAAAACAATGGAGGTGGAAATAAATAATGGCAGTTAAAATCCGTTTAAAACGTATGGGTTCTAAAAAGAGTCCGTTTTACCGTATCGTCGTAGCTGATTCACGTTCTCCTCGTGATGGACGTTTCATCGAAACTGTAGGTACTTACAATCCTTTGAAAGACCCTGCAGAAGTAGTTTTAAAAGAAGACTTAGTTCTTGACTGGTTATCAAAAGGTGCACAACCTTCTGACACTGTACGTAACATCCTTTCAAAAGAAGGCGTTATGCAAAAACACCACGAAGCTAAATTCTCAAAGAAATAAGGTGACCGGATATGAAAGATTTAAGCGACTTAGTCTTAACAATCGTTCGTCCGCTAGTCACTTATCCTGATCAAGTCAAGTTAGACGTCGTAGAGTCGAAAGACTTTTACGAGTACAATCTAACAGTGGCTCCTGAAGATATTGGCCGTATCATTGGAAAACAAGGGCGTGTTGCTAAAGCAATCCGCACAATCGTTTACGGTGTTCGGATCAATGCACCGAAAAAAGTGCGTTTGAATATCATCGATGATAAGGAAAAGTAAATAAACGTGCTGTACTCGAATTTTCGAGTGCAGCTTTTTTTTTTTTATTAATTGAAGAAATGATTATTTGGCAAAACAAGCAAGAAAGCGTATCCTTATAGGAGGAGGGAGTGAACAGCCAATGAGAAAGAAAATGTTATTTATTCCATTTGCTCTATTGTTAAGCGCTTGTAGTTCGGTTACTCAAGAATCAGACAATACACATCTATCAAGCAGTATATCTGAAACTGTTACCAGTCCAGAAAAAAGTAGTACCAAAACGGCTACCACCACTGAACAAACAATGGCTACCTCAAATAATGAGAAAAAGACTGCTTTAGACCAGTTGAAAGAACAACAGCCAAATGTTCCCATGCCTCTAGATGTACCAGTCTCTTCAGGCTATCTCAATATCGCAGCGACACATACAAAGCAAGGTTATTCTATTTTATATTACAGAACAGATCGTCCCCTCGGGTTGAATGCTGACGAATTGAATCAAGAAACGCCTATTGCAACCTATCTATATCAATATGGGTTTGCTTCTAGTCAAGAAACAATCCAAGTTTTGCAGCCCTTTGAGATCGACACAAATGGTCAGCAAGTGGACTTAGGTTCTCGAATCACAGGGTATCAGCAAGGTGCAGCAGGTTCAAGTTTTCTTGAATGGCAAGAAGGAAACTGGCGTATTCGAATCCGTGGGAATAATATAGAAGGCCAAGATCCCTTACTATTAGCTAAAGAAATCGTAGCTTATTTGGAAGAAAACAGTCTACCAGCACCTGAACAATTTGGTAAAATTACTGTTGATATGGGTGATACGACGAATCGAGCCGTAGAAGTAAGCTGGCAAGAACCGAAAAATGCCTATACGATCACTCATCAAGATCCTATGTCTGCGTTGAAGATGGCAGTTTCTATGAAGAGGTTGTGAAATCAGCGCGCTGATCTGAGCCCATCATTTAACTCCAAGTCACAGGAAGTAATCAAAAATAGCACGCCGCATTTTTGCATAATTTTGGCTTAATACCTTAAAAGAAAACTAGAATTGCCTCTTCACACATGCTAAAATAAAACAGACAAAAAAGAAATGGGGATATAAGTTGACTGAATACTTGAATGTAGGAAAAATCGTAAACACACAAGGTATCAAAGGCGAAGTCCGTGTTATCTCAACAACGGATTTCCCAGAAGAACGTTACAAAAAAGGAACGGTGTTAACACTATTCCAAGACGGAAAAGCACCTGTGGAATTAACAGTCAAAAGTCATCGCAAACATAAAAATTTTGACTTATTGAGTTTTGAAGGACATCCTTCTATCAATGATGTGGAAAAATATCGGGATGGCATATTAAAAGTGTCAAAAGACAACTCTGTAGATCTAGCTGAAAATGAATTCTATTACCATGAGATCATCGGTCTGCATGTATTAGAAGATGGAACTGAGTTAGGTAAAGTAAAAGAAATCTTGTCACCAGGTGCCAATGATGTTTGGGTCGTTCAACGTCCGAAAAAAGCTGATATATTGCTTCCATATATCGCTTCTGTCGTCAAAGAAGTCGATTTAGAAGCTGGAGTGGTCCGTGTAGAAATTCCAGAAGGACTGATTGACGATGAAGATTGATGTATTGACTTTATTTCCAAGAATGTTTGAAGGTCCTATGGGGGAATCCATCATCGGTAAGGCTGTAGATAAAGGATTATTAGATATCAATATCTCTAACTTCCGCGATTATTCAGATAACAAACATCAGACAGTAGATGATTATCCATACGGCGGTGGAGCAGGTATGCTGCTCAAAGTCCAGCCCATCTATGATAACATCCAAGCCATTGAAAAAGCTGCACCGGATGTCAAAAAAAGAGTAATTCTTCTTGACCCAGCTGGTAAACGATTCGATCAGAAAATGGCAGAAGAATTTTCACAAGAAGAACACTTAGTATTCATTTGTGGTCATTATGAGGGATATGATGAACGTATCCGCACATTAGTGACAGATGAAGTTTCCTTAGGAGATTATGTCCTTACTGGGGGAGAATTAGGTGCGATGGTCATGATCGATGCAACAGTTCGGCTTTTGCCAGATGTGTTAGGGAATCAGACTTCAGCTCAAACGGATTCTTATTCAACCGGTTTATTGGAACATCCCCAATATACTCGCCCGGCAGAATATAAAGGGATGAAAGTACCAGAAGTATTGACAAATGGAAATCATAAATTGATTGAAGAATGGCAATTAAAAGAATCACTAAGAAGGACCTATCAACGTCGGCCTGATCTTTTGGAAACACTTGAATGGACACCTCAAATGACGAAATTTTTAGAAGAAATCAAGAAAGAAGAACAAGAAAAAACAGCAGATGAAGCCAAGTGACTTTTTCTAAAATATTCTTTACAGTAGGTTGATAATATGTTAGTATTTTATGGTGAGTGCAAAAGCACTTAACTATTACGATATTCCGCTGTGAGAAAAGCTCATAAGAATATTTGGAATAAGGAGAAGAAAACCATGAATCCATTAATCGAAGAATTAACAAAAGAACAATTACGTTCTGACATCCCAGCGTTCCGCCCTGGTGACACTGTGCGTGTTCACGCAAAAGTTGTTGAAGGTACTCGTGAACGTATCCAGTTATTTGAAGGTGTTGTTATCAAACGCCGCGGTGCTGGAATCAGCGAAACTTATACAGTACGTAAAGTTTCTAACGGAGTGGGCGTTGAACGTACATTCCCATTGCATACACCACGTGTTGCAAAAATCGAAGTAGTTCGCTACGGTAAAGTACGTCGTGCAAAATTGTACTACCTACGTGCATTACACGGAAAAGCTGCTCGTATCAAAGAAATCCGTCGTTAATCATCGTTATCAGACTGAGAAAGAACCCTTGGTATTCAAGGGTTCTTTTTTTGTTCCCTGTTTTTTTATATTAACGATTTCTATTTGGGACATTTTTGATTAATAAAAAGGGGCAAAAAAGGGGCAACAAGTTACAGTTTTTCTATATCTTCTTTCAATTTTTCTTTTACTCCCTTTGTCACATGCAAATAAATCTTTTCAGTGATATCACTATTTTCGTGCCCAACGCGATCCTGAATAGCATACAGAGGAGTTCCTAGTTCCGCTAATTTTGAAATATGGGTATGTCTAAAAATATGTGAACTAAGTTTTTTATCAATCTTCATGTCAGCTTTATGATTTCTCAAATAGGTGTTAATTGCTGTTAGTTGGAAAGGAGTTCCTTTCGTTGTTTGAAATAGAAATTGACCATTCGGATTTAATTCTAGAAGCTCATTGTAAATAGCTATCGCTTTTTTTGGTAAATCAATTTCTCGCATTCCAGCAGCAGTTTTTGTAGAATCAGATTTTTTCATATCAGCTATTGAACGTTCTCTATACATCATCGTCCCATTTATAACTACTGATGCATTATTATTGGTAATGTGTACATCGTCTTTACTTAATGCGATTGCTTCTCCAGGCCTCATTCCAGTCAAATATAGCCACTGGAAAAGGAGAGAATATCTTTTATTGTGTGAAGTTGTGAAATTTACTAGTCTTTTATATTCATCATCTTCTAAAAACTTATCTTTAATTTTTATCGTTTTTGACTCTCGTTTATAATCAATAACTACTTCGTTGATAGGATTTTTTTCTACATAGCCTTTTTTCATAGCGTATGAAAAAAGAAGATTCAATTTGGATTTAATTACACTGACGTACTTATTTGACAAGTCATCTTTATATATCATATCTTCAAAAATATTATTTAAATCTACTGTATTAATACCAGAAACGATGTAAGTCTCAGGTATCTTTTTCTTTATAGTGTTTAAGATATTATTCGTAGGATAATATGTAGACTCCTTAACTTGTCTTTTGTAAATAACTAACCATTCTTCGACAAGCTCATGAAATGTTAGATCAGGCTTCTGAAGTGTTTTTTCGTTTAATTTTATATCAATTTTTTTATTTAACTCTAGCAATGCCACTTTCTGAGTTTCTCGAGATTTATTTTTATAAGTAATGCTCACTTTTTTTCTTTTTCTAGTTTTTGGATCAATATATCGCTCATTATATTTATATACTTTTTTTCCGTTTTTATCAGTTTTGGTTTCAATCCACATTGTTTTCATCTCCTATTTGTTGCTATAATAGGAATGGATAAGTAAGCCAATTATAGCAGGTTTATTTTTCATCACGTCCACAAACTTTGGCGAGGGAGGGGGCGTGTTTTTTTGTTTAGTAGCTACCTTTCCATGAAGTATCTGCGAAGAACACTTCAAATGTTGTTCCATCATTTTTCACTTCAAAATATGCTGTTCCTTGTGCGGATTTACCCGGTTGGATGGTTTCCGAAAAGTAATCTCTACTAGCTAAATCAGATTTAATATCTGATGAATCATAAAATTCTAAATAACTTGAACTTGCATCAAAAGGTGTAGTCCCTGTGTTTTCTACAAGAAAATCTACCTTTGCGTAAAATAGGCCTTCTGGTTTATAGAAATCATCACCGTAATCTTTTGATACAGACTGGACAGTTACGTTAATAGAGTTACCATTTTCAGAAGTAAAAGGAACTGCTTCTCCTATACTATGTGCAACTGATGCCGTCTGGGGTTCTGAAGACGAAGTTGTAGTTGTAGTTGTAGTAGAGCTTGAATCTTTGGATTTTCCATCTTTATCTAAGAAAGTTCGTTGATTATAATATACAACCTGTTCAGTTTTTGGACTAACCCAAATTAACATTGTTTCATCATCAGAATCAGTTGAATAAGTATATTGGAGCATCTCTAATTTTTTTATATCTTTTGCACTATTTCCATGTTCAATTAATTCAGAGTGCTCTTTATAATAATCTCCTTGTGCATCCTTTGAAATAGATACAATTAATTCATCCCGTGTGATAGCATTGTCTAATTCTTTGTAAACAAAATCATTTGTCCATTTACGTAACGGTGAACCAAGTGTCTGATAAACTTGAGTTAAATCATCACCAACTTTTATTTTATGAACGTCTGATGAAGTTAGTTTTTTTGTTTCATATTCAGATGTTGATGAAACAGTATTTTCTTTAGTGCTAGCAGAATTAGGACTAGTGGAGCATCCGCTTAATACCAAGCCTAAAAAAAGCAACCCAAAAACAATTTTTTTCATTTTTAATTCCTCACTTCTATGATATGATTTTTTTGTAGGATCTTAGAAATAAGGTTTTTAGTCCGTGTTGCAGCACGGACTTTTTTTACATTATATAAGAAAGCGATAAGCGCTTTCTGGAAGTCCGTAAAGATTCTTTAATTCCTCAATTCGTTTAGGATATTGATCATTGTCTTCTTTGTATAGAGAAACAATGAGATTAGCAGCAAAGCAATTAGCTTCGCTTTCAGATTTGCTTCTAGATGTTCTTGTTGATACATAGTAACTGGATAAGCCACGATGAAAAATAGCGTGACCTAATTCGTGAGCGCAAATGTAGAATCTTTCCTCAGAGTCTCTCAGTTCATCATTTAAGAAGATTATTGCACGACCTCTAATTTCTTGAAACTGTCCTTTGGGATTCTCGATAAAAGGAACGTATTGAATTTTAATGCCCATCTTTTCACAAATATAAAAAGGATTAGCGGACTGGTATTTCCGCTTCAACTCCTCGACTAAATTAATCGTATCCATCTCCATAAGCTCACATCTTTTTGCCTTTTTCTTTGTCTTCTTTCACAATATCCCAGAAGGTTCCAATAAGGATATCTTTTACGCGTTGGACCTGTTCAGGCGTCAGTGTTTCTCCGCCATAAGACATATTGACATTTGAATCTAGTAATTTATCAAGTTCAACTACTTCATCTTTTGTTGCCCAGTCAGGAACTTGGTTTCTACCGAGTAAATAATCAGTAGTTACATTAAAATAATCTGCTACAAGTTGTAGTCTTTTAGTACTAGGAGTTCTATTTTTCCATTGATAAATCGTGTTTTTAGGTATATTTAATTCTTCTTCCAATTGAGTTATACTTATGCCTCTTTTATGAGCTAATTCCTTTATTCTATCTAGTAAATTCATTTTCGCACCTCACAAGCTACGAAAACACTAATAAAAAAATTAGTTAAAGGTGTTGGCAACTAATAAAAGTGTTAGTATACTGTTTTCGTAAGCTAAAATATTAGCTAAAAAGACTTGATAACTAATAAACACTTCACGGTCGGCAAACTCTGAAATGTAAATTACTAGGCATTTCTGTGTCTTATTTAGCTATGTCTATATACTAATAAAAATATTAGTTATTGTCAACGAATATTAGCTAATTTTTTAGCTTACAGATTATTTTTTTAGAAAGGAGCTATTTTTATGTCTGAGAATTTAGACTTAAAAATTCGAGCGGAGATGAGAAAAAGAAGAATGACTTTCAAAGAACTAGCTGCGCTTATCGGTATTTCAGGAGCTTATTTATCAGATATTCTAAACGGCAATCGTGATGGAAAGAAAGCACAACAGCATATCGAAACAGTGAAAAAAATATTGGACATCCGATAGGGGGGTAGGCGATGACAAAACTAAAAAAACAAGATTTTGTAAAAAAATACAATTATTCTCCATCTACTTATCAACGTCGAATGTCGGAACTAAAAAATACAGCAATTTTCTCAGCGGCGTATGAACGGGTCACAGGACAAGAAGTTTGGATCAATACAGAATTATACGATAAATTTTTGTCTTTCAAATCCTATAACAGGTTACGCACAAGAAAGGTAACACCTAAAGAATTTATCGAGAAGCATTTAGTTGATTTATAAAAAACAGAACATTTTGAGAGGTGAAGGTTAATGGGTAAATTCAACAGAGCATTGGTATTCAGCGCACCGCTAATCATCTACGCTTTAGGACTTTGGGGAAGCAAACAAGCGTTGATAGGAACGATTGTTTACATGGTCTGGATTTTTATGGGGCTTGATGAAGCTGAGTACAGAGCGAAAAAGCCAGTCGGGAGGGACTGACTAATGAAAAAAAGTTTAATGACTATAAACGAAAAACAATTGAAAGAAAATTTTAATGATCTCATCAAAGAATTTGTAAAAGAAACTGGAGAATTTCCTAATCAAATTCATCTAGTTGCGGAGGGGCATAGCCGGTATCAAGCTGTGAAATTTGAGATGAAGAAACAAATCTATTGAATTTAGTAATGCACCATCATAATAGGTTTGTTGTCAGGTAATATAGCACGTTAGTTATTTGGTTTGATAAAACGTAGTAAACAACCTAAAAGAAAAGCAATTATTAACGTATTTGAGGGGTCGTCTGAAGTAACATTTACAAAAATAGCAGATACCACAAGGCTTAATAAATCTGAAGCAATTTCCTCAGCATACCACATTTTATCTTTGTAGAAAGCAGGTGAATCTTGTTGTTTTTCAGATGGTTCATTAGTTATATCTTTGTTCTTGGCTGTATTTATTTCTTCAAAAAGCTTTATAGAGTCATCAAGGACTTTCCTTTGCTCATTAAGGATATCAAAAAACTTAGCCTCGAACTCATCAGATGGATTGGAAGTGTCTTTAAAAAGTAGATTTTTTGTACTAACTTCCGGTTCGGAAGCAAATGCTTTTTCTAATTCTTGGGTAGCGACACCTACTCTGAAGTCATACTTAGACATGTCAACGACGAATTTTTCTGTGATTTTAGAGATATCAGAAAAATAAGGTTTTGGCATAGTAGCTGCCATTTTTTTAGCAATATTAAAACTTGGAGAGTCTAATTGTTTCTGTATTGCGAAAACAGAAGGAGGAATCATATTAGCAATAGATTTGTTACGTTTCTCAACAATTTGAATGAAAGGATCGTTGAGTGTTGCTCGCGAAGCTATAAGAGCATCTTGCCTTGCAATTATTCTTTTAGCTTGTTCTAACGCAGGCTCAATAGCGTTAACAACGTTTAGAGAAGGAGCAATGATTTCACCAATTAATTTTGAAGAAGCTATCAATTCTTGAGAGTAAGGAGTATCTGAAATATCCAATTATATACACCACCATTTTTTACCTAAATTATATCAAAAGGAGAGAAGAAAAAATGCAAGAATTAGTAATTTTGAAAAATAAAGAAGCTGTGACTACGAGCTTGCAAGTGGCAGAAAGTTTTGAAAAAGAACACAAAAATGTTTTGAGAGATATTGAAAAGTTAAAAGAAGATGTGCTCAATTTTGAGCAGATGTTTGTGGAAGGTAATGAACCAGATTCATACGGCAGAAATCGACGAGTTTTTTTCATTAGTAGAGATGGTTTTTTCTTGTTGGCTATGGGTTTTACAGGAAAGAAAGCTATTTACTTCAAACAAAAATACATTGAAGCATTCAACGAAATGGAAGATGTTATTCGCAAGAATACTGTTCCTCAAACAATTGAAGACATGATGATCTACCAACTAGAAGAAATGAAAGATGTAAAAAAAGATGTCTCAATGCTTAAAGATACTATGCGAATTAGCGGACAACAAGAGTTTGAAATTAAGCAAAAAGGAAATATGAAAGTTATGGAAGTTATAGGTGGTAAAGAAAGCCGAGCTTATGAAGAAATCAGCAAAAAAGTATTCTCAAAATTTTGGTCTGAATTTAAACGTACCTTTTCAATCCCAAGATATGGCGAGTTACCTCGTAAGAGATTCGATGATGCTGTTTCATTTATTGAAATGTGGTTGCCAGAAACTGCGATCCGCATGGAAATCGATCAACTGAACAGACAACAAAGACTTTTTGGTGATGAAAATGAATAGAGCTGAAGCGCTAAAAATCGGTAAAGTGATGGCTGATAATTGGTGGGCAAATAGTCGCCCTATTATTTTAAGCCAACAACACATCGAAAATCAAAAAGCATGGCAACAAATAAAAAAGTGACTCCGCCGACAAGCATAGAGTCACAAAGAAAATACATCTAAGGAGATGTTACCACATGGAAAAAGAACTTTCCACTCTAGATCAATATTTGACTGATCCTAGTTGGGGCAAATCGAATATCAAGGAAACAAATAATCGAAAAATCAGACGTAATCTTTTGACGGATGAAGAACTAGTCTGTGATCAAGATGATTTGGGGAATTTTGTGAGTATTTGGGATCATGTCTATCTTATTCATCTATCGAAGCGGTCCAGAAAACCTGAATACATCTATGTCATCGAAGATGGCTTGATTGATGCACTAGAAGAGTACGACAGAGATAACTTGATTGATATCTCTTATTACGGGGCAGGTAAGAAATACATTGCTGAAATGGAGGCAGAATTTGATGAGTGAAAAGGAACAACCTTTGAAAAATAGAAGTGATAATACGCTTTTTAATAGCTTATACAAAATAAATGTGAAAGGTGTTACTGAAAAACGAAATAACCTCACTTATCTTTCGTGGGCATGGGCTTGGGCAGAAGTGAGCAAAGTGTGTGAGGCGGTAGATTATGAAATCTATCATGATCCAGAAACACATCTGCCGTATATCTTTGATAAGAAAACAGGCTATATGGTTTTTACCAGTATCACAGTCAATGGTATCAAACGTGAAATGTGGTTACCTGTCATGGATGGTGCAAACAAGGCAATGAAAGATGAGCCATATACCTACGAAGTCAATGATTATCAGTGGAATAACGAAACGAAGAAAAAAGAGATTGTTGGAAAAATCGAAAAGAGAGTTGAAGCAGCAACTATGTTTGATATCAACAAAACGATCATGCGCTGTCTTGTAAAAAATCTAGCAATGTTTGGGCTAGGGCTATATATATTTGCTGGCGAAGATATGCCAGAAGATGTCTCGATGCTTGAACCAGCTACTCAAAGAAGCAAAAAGCTATTCTTGGATGCTTTACAACTGGTTGCTAACAAGTACGAAAAATCGATTGATGAAGCAATTGTTGCATTGACTGATGCAGCTTCTATAACCGCTGATGACAGTAAATGGACCAAGAGAGACTTGGGCATTCTAAAACGTGGCGTTAACTGGCTTGAAGATCAGTACAGAGAAGAAACAAAAGAGAAGTGATATGAGTGTTTAAACCATTAATCGATTCATATTCAGCGGTTCTGAAAAAGTTCAAAGGAAAAGACATAGGTGCAACTATTAATGAAGAAGTGAACATCGAACGTTTGAAGACGATGTACGACGGATATAATGGCGATCGAGTTATTGAAATTCGTTTTATTGATCCTAGACGTTTCACTGTACAGCAACGAAACTTCATCTATGCGCTGATAGGCGATATTTTCATCGATACAGGCATGCCAACGGACTTCTGGAAGGAATTCTTCTACTTCCGTTTTGAAGGTGTCACAGGACGTTCTATAAGCCTTAAAGACGAGTCAAGCTCAACAGTGAGCGATGCAAATGTATTGGCAAATATCATCTTAGATTTTATTTTTGAACACCATATCCCCTTTAAAGAAGGCTATGAGATTTTACCAGGCAACCAAGAGTATTACTTTTACAAATGCATCACAAAAAGAGTCTGCTGTATCTGTGGCAAAACAGGAGCTGATATCGATCACTTTGACAAAGCGCTGGGAAGACGAAAGCGCAAGGAAGTTGATCATTCAGAGTACACATTTGCAGCACTCTGCAGAATCCATCACACAGAGAAACACAAAATAGGTGTGATCAATTTCAAAAATAAATATCAAATCAAAGGAATCAAGTTAAACCAGGAAACAATTAAAAAGTTAAGGATAGGAGGATAAATTTGGCTGAGATAAGTTGGATCAAACTTAAAACTACTATGTTTGACGATGAAAAAATACGATTAATCCAAGCTGTTCCTGAGTCGGATGCCATCATCGTTATATGGATTCGATTACTAGTTTTAGCAGGAAAGACTAACGACGATGGTCTGATATATATCCAGAGGAACATGCCTTATACCGAAGAAATGCTTGCTACATTGTTCGGCAAAAACGTAAATACGGTTCGCCTAGCGCTAACTACATTGGCAAATTTCAACATGATTGATCTAGGCAGTGATGGACTGATTGCCATCAGTAATTGGGAAAAACATCAAAATATCGAAGGGATGGATAAAGTAAGGCTAAAAAACGCTGAAAGAAACCGTAAATACAGAGAAAGAAAGAGACAGGAACGTCTCAAATTGGAAAATGACGTTAGCGTGACGTCACGTGACGGTACAGATAAAGATATAGAAGAAGATATAGATATAGATAAAGAAGAAAAGAAAGGTAAGTATTCTGACGAACACTTACGCCTTGCTAAAAAATTGCAAAGTAATTTAACTGAAGATTTTCCAAAAGAAATGAATAAAGTAGATATCGAAAAATGGGCAGACACAATCAGGTTGATGGAAGAAAGAGATAAAGCATCTATAGAAGCGATTGAGTATGTGATCAATTGGCTACCTACAAATGAATTTTGGTTTGGAAATATTAGAAGTGCTAAGAAACTGCGAGAAAAATTTGAGAAGCTTAAATTCGAAATCAAGGCAGATAAAAATAATCATAAAAAGCAAAGTCAAAAACTACAGTACAGCAATCCTAGTGAATATGACGACTTGCCAATTTAACAAAGGAGATACAACTGATGGAAAGCCTAGCAAGTACTATGGAAAAGCTAATAAGAAGAGTTTTAGTACAAAGTGGAAAATGCCCAGAGTGCAGCGAACCTTTGTATAGTTGGCGAGGGAAAAATAAGGACGGGTCAGAACGTTGTAAACCAACATGCATGAGTTGTGGTTATAAAGCGTTACGTGTGAAAGAGGATATACAGACCGAACGGATATATAACGACAGCTTAAAAGCACGAGCGTTGAGTTTTTTTCAAAATGGTTCGGTATTAACAGATAAAACTTTGTTTAAATGCAAAATGGAAAATTATCACGTAGTGGATCAAGAAACAAAAATCGCTTTAGAAAAAGCAAAAAGCTATACGAATGAGGTTCTGCTGAACCATCCTGCACATTTTATTCTATCAGGGAAATCAGGAAGCGGGAAAAGCCACTTATCAATGGCTACAGCTTGGGAAATACTTGAGCGCTCAAATTATGACAAGAAAATACTTTTTATAAGCTATCAAGAATTATTAGAGCAAATAAAGTTCTCTTATAACAATGCTGAACTGAGAAAAGAAATTGAAGGATCGCTTATAGCCGATATTAAAACAACTGATTTGGTGGTTTTTGACGATATTGGAGCTGAATTAGGTAGTGGGGTATCAAATAGTAGGCAGTTTACAAACAACACGTTAAACACGCTCTTAGAAGCCAGACAGAACAAAGCAACGATCATCACAACAAACTTATCTGGTCCTGAGCTAAGAGAAGCCTACGGCGAAAGAATTGTTTCTAGGATATTTAAGAATTCAGAAGGTTATGCGCTGAAATTCCAACAAACAGCAGACAAGCGTATAAAACCAGTGAAAGGTAGTATCGCATGAATAAATACCGTAATAAAAAGACTGTTCATCGAGGTATCAAGTTTGATTCTATCGCAGAAGCAGAGTATTACGATTTGGCACTGTGGCAAGCACAGGCGAATGGTTGGAAAGTAAAGCTTCAAGAAAGATTTGAACTGATGCCGAAGTTTGAACTAGATGGAAAGAAGTATCGTAAGATCGAGTATATTCCTGACTTCACATTTTATAAAAACGGCAAACTTGTCAAAGTCGTAGATGTCAAAGGAATGCAGACAAAAGACTTTAAGATCAAGGCAAAGTTGTTCTGTCATCAATATCAAGTTCCGTTGATTTTAGCTAAAAAATATCGGAATACGTTCAAGGAAGAGCGTTTTTAACGAGGTGGTCCATCATGACAACAGAAGAAGTGATTCAAATGCGTATTCGAAGCATTCAACGTGAGATTGACGATCTGGAACGGACAAAGGCAGTGATGGTCAATGAAACGGCGAAAAAGGCAATTGATTTGCACGTTGAGAATTTGAGAAGGGAAATTCGTAGATTGGAGGAATGAATGTGGATAAGAAAGTAGCAATGAAAAGAATTGCTGAATTAACCAAGTCAGAATCTTGGCAGGAAGACAAAGAAATAGTTGCAGAAGTCCAAAAGCTCGGCAAATCAATGTGGGCTGAAAAAACCAAACGGAGAACACCGAGAAAGATTGCAATCTGGCATGGTGACCGAATTCTAGTAACAGGTACTGCTGAACAGTTATCTGAAATTACTGGGCTGAGCAAAAACATCATCTGGGATAGAGCTAGGAGCTTATGGATTGATTCAAAGGGGCGACAGTTTAGGTATGTGGAGGAGAAAAAATGCTAGACATGAGAATCGAAGATTATCGAATTACCAGTGATTCTAGAAACATTGTCTTATCGAAGGTAAGACGAGACGAAGAAGGAAACATCCGCTACACAGAAACAAAAGAAGAATCACGAGCAGATATCGGATACTTTCAAACTGTCTCATCGTGTTTAAAGGCAATACAACGCGATTACGTGTTAAGTGAAGAAAGAACAATAAAAAGTATTATCGAGTACAAAAAAGCGTTAGAAAACATCACTAGACAGTTTGAACAGGCATGTGAGATTGTGGAGGAGAAATAATGGATCTCATTACACAATACAGTGACATCATCCTCAAGAAAATCATGATGAAGATTCAGAAAGATAAAAAATCAAAAGAACGAGCTGAATTAGTTAAGTTAGAAATGGCTGAAACAGGAGCAGGAGTGCGAAGTAGCAGGCATTGGAAAGCAGCAGCAAACATTGAATTTTATTACAACGAAATTCAAAAAGGGTTCGATCAGATGCGTGAGCTGGATCGGCAAACAAATTGGAGCAAGAAACTTCATCAAGATCGTTTCAAATTTGTAGAAAAGTATAGAGAGATACTGAATGAGTATTTCGAGGAGGACAGCGAATGACACCGAAATTTAGAGCGTGGGATAAAGAGACTGAAAGAATGTGGGATATAGATGCTTGGCACATTGCAGATGAATACGTTGATTTGATTGAACCAGGAAAGAACATTGCTGATATCAGCGCTGAAAGTTTTTGGAGAAAGCAATCCGAGATCATCCTCATGCAAGCCATTGGATTACTTAATTGTGAAACAGAAGATGGAAAAAATGTAGAAGGATGGGAAGGGGACATTGCAGATGTTGGATGGTCCGAACAAACTGGAGACTTTAATTCGCACAGAATTATTTTGAAAAGTCCGTTTGATTATTCTACAGATGAAGCTATATGGCTGATCCATGCTGAATACATCATCATTAGAGGCAATATCTACGAGAACCCAGAACTATTGGAGGAAACAGAATGATCAACAACGACTTAGCAATCGACGGACGCTACTGGCCGTTTGCTGTGCCAGTGGAAGAGGTGGTAGAAGGATGAAACTAAAAGACGGATTTTACGCTAGTAGTCACGGCATCGGCGGTTTAATGCTAGATATGCCGACAAAGAACCCTAAAACACGTAAGAAACCAAAATTCAAAGTCGGTGACATGGTTCGCTGCGAAGCAGAAGGATTCATCTATCCATTTCGTGGATATGTAGAACACGTCTATAATCACTCAGCGATCATTCGCATTGAAAACACGATGGAATGTGATAAGTGGTTAGCGAAAAGCAAAGAGAATTTAGCAGTGGCGAGATTGGTGGATATTGAACTAATCAATGACAAATAAAAAAGCCGGATCGCTCCGACTAACATAATAAAACAGACAAGTTTATTATATCACATAAAAGGAGCGGTTTGACTTGATGCAATTGTTACGAGAGGTAGATTTCAAACAGACAAGATGTAATGCGAGAGATGTGCTGAAGAACTTTCGGCGTTTGGAGCGGATGGCAGGTCGCTCTTTGATAGATATTAAGTCGCCTATCATAACCGATATGCCGAAGGCACCGAAGCACGGCAATAAGGCAGAGGACGCAATCATTCAGATGATGGACATAGAAGCAGAGAGAGATGCGATTTTAGCGGCTTTGATGGCTCTTAGTCTGATTAGTCGTCAGATACTTTACTACAGCTTCTGTGTGCCAGATAGCTTCTCAAACTACAGGATTAGCCGTGAAGTGGGTTATTCAGAAAGAAGTATACAACGGATGAAGTCGGAAGCTCTAATAGAGTTTGCAGAAGCATATAAACACGGAAGAATAATTGCTTATAAATAGGAGGACCATATAATGTGGAAAGATTATGTATCATTGAAAGAGTTGAAAAAAGATCTTATTTTCAAAAAAATCGTAGAATGGTCAGAGAGTGAATTAATTTTAGAAGATGGAACAAAATTAGAAGTTGTATGTAGCGAGTATGATTGCTGCGCATGGGCCGAAGGTGAATTCAAAAATGTAAAGCTTGATGCGGTTATTACGGATATAAAAATTTTTGATAAAGGTAAGTGTGTATATAATGGCGACGGATATACTTCTTATGCTGAAGTCGTTGTTTATCATAATCGTAATGAGATCGCTAAAGCAGAATGCACAGCGGATGATGGGAATGGTGGCTACTATTATAGTGTTTGTGCTTTAAAGGTCAAAGACAAACTTTGTATAGTGACTGACGCATAAAAAAATGGCGGTTTTTTGGCGGAATGATGGCGGTTTTTAGCTATGTACCAGTGATATTATGATAGTGTCGAAAGATTAGTGATAGGTCTGAGACAAAATAATAATAAAAGGAACATCGTTTTATTATTGTTTCACAATTAAGCTTCGATAGACAGCAACGGAAATATTAAGAATAAGGATGTGAATTTTAACTCCTTCTAAATTGTTCTTATTATCTATCATCCGTTGCTGTCTATTAATTTATGTATTGGAGGGAAAAGAAATGGCTATTTTAATCATAGACGAAGGAATTCAAGGAGAAAAATATGTTGATTTAACAACAGATGAAATGCGAAATGAAGTATTGAAAGTGTTGGATGATCGAATAATTCAGGTTGAAATATCAAAAACCCCGTTGCAGAAAAGCAACGAGGAGTGAATTTTACAGATGTTCTTGTAAATGTTGGCTACTACAAATCGTATTATGCCATGCGGCAGCACCGGTAAGTTTTGCTACAAAAAGGCTGTCATCTTTATCCATTACGGATTTTAGATCGTCTCTAATTTCGGGGCATTTTTTATTACTTTTAAAAAACCAAACAGATTCATTAATCTTAGCCCATTTCGAGTAAGTTTTGATTTTTTTGATTAAATCATCGTAATTCTTGCCTGAATTATTTAAATCATAACTTATGATAAAGCTGTCCATTAGGATTACCTCCATGTCATTATTTCAGCGGACCACTCGCTGATAACTAAAATTATACGCTTAGTATTTATTGTCACAATATTAATTTGTCACTGTGGCGGAAAGGGTAGACGCTTAAAAATAAGGTCAATACGTCGAGGGATAGCCTTAACGTTTTATGATTTGACCATGCAATGTTCGATTCATTGCCAGTGACTTAAGGAACCTACGGAAACAATTCATCTTATCGGATGCCGATGAATTGGCTGACTAGTCGGGATGCCACTAGCAGTTAAAAGGCATAAAATACTAGTGCAGACGTGTGCCACTCTCAGGTGTAGGTTAGGAGAGAAACATTTAGTTGGGGTTATTAGGAATACGATAACCTGCTTGCGACAAAGCTTTGTACTGTCGCGTTGGTCATGAACAGAGACGGTATTCTGTTTCAGTATTCGTTAGCAACCGAGGGTTGGAAATGGGCGCTCAAAGTACACGAGCAAGGCGAGGTCGATAGTAATCGATGGAATCGGTGTAGGTTGCTATTACATATTAGATCACTCTTTGAGTGGTCTTTTTATTTTACATGAGGAGTGGCGCGAGAATGGATTCATTAGATTTTTTACAAAACAATGTAGTGAAAGAGTTGAAAGAAAAAGGATTCGAATTAGAAGATATTCAAAAGATGACTGTTGAGGATATAGCCAACAATTTATACTATCCTAAGTTCCGCCTTGAAGTAGACAGTCAGTACGGTGAATCTGTACTTTATGCAAGCGAGAAAGTTGTGAGCGAAAAGGATTCATTTATGTACACTTTGCCTAACGGTACTCTGATTATTACTAAACCTGCACTATCAAAATACATCGAGCGATTTGTTGTAGAGTCTCGTAAGCAACACAGCGAATTTGGGAAACCCTTTTATATAAAAAAACGCAACGAACCTTGGGATCAAGACGAAGAATGTCTTGAGTATGAACGAAGCATATTGAAGAAGCGTGATGAAAAACCGGGACCTCCAATAAGAAAGGACTAACACCATGAGAAACTACTGGTATGTATCACTAACGAATAGGTATCCACAACCAAACGCAGATGATCCAATTAGAGTTGTCCAATCAGTCCAAATTAAAAAGAAGTATTCCATTGTTGAAATGACAAGAGAAGCTACACCGAAAGAGATCGATAAGTACAATCTTCGTTACTGCGGCCATGGATATTGGAAAGACGAATATATTCAACAAAACATTGAGAGGTACATCAAATGAATGATAACTATGATTACATCAAGTTGATTGAGAAGATAAGAGCAGAGAAAGATATGGATGAACTAGCTACCTTATTCATGAACATCATTAGTTTGGTGGGGTTAAAGATGGATGAAGTAGCAGCACTAAATTATTTCATCGCTGAGCAAACAATTAGAGCAGAGCACAATGCTGAGTTCTTGAAAGATAGACTAGATCTAGATGTAAAAGGATTAGGCGTTGAAGGGATATTCAAAGTGCAAGAAGCCTTAGTGAATGTTTATGTCGAAAAGATGCAATAGCATTAACAAGTAATTATTGGATGTTTTCAGGAGGGAAACTATGAAATTAAAAGATTATATCAGGGAAGGGTATAACATTGTAACTACACCAAATCTAGCTTATAAAATCCAAGAAGATTATCCCGATGCTTTAGTGTTTACTGATAGAGCTTTAGATGCCATTCCTATAGGGAAGTTATTAGTTGATCGTTATTATAGCAATAATCCAGATGTTCTTAGTGCTAAGCCACTTCAAAACGCTTATGCTATTGAACGCTTTACTTGCGAGTTTACTGGTTATGAGATGGTATTGCCAATGACAGGCGAGACAGGAAAAAAAGTAATGCAACAAATCAAAAAGAGTATTGATGAATTGACGTTAGATGATGGAAGTAACACGAACCTTCTAGAGATCAAACTAAAAGATACTGACTCAGCACCAGAAGTTTATTATAAAGGTCAACGAATGGATGAGATGCCGAGAGGTCTTATTGATATTGCCTACCATTGGCACACGGAAGACTGGAATGGCAACAGTTTTTTTGACAAATTTTATAAGGTGCAGAACTTCTTTCCGTATGCTATTCCGATTGTCCTTGACAATGAGCCTCC
>NZ_BEHC01000038.1:0-221 GCF_003112495.1 Enterococcus sp. H57 | reverse complement strand
CCTTCCCAACGGGGATTAAATGAACATTCAAACGGACTCCTCCGAAAAGATGGACTACCAAAAGAAATGGACTTCCACCAAGTCAATCAAGGATTCATCTCATCCGTTGCGTCCAAAAGAAACCATATCCCTAGAAAATCACTAAATTACCAAACACCATTAGAAGTTTTTTTGAGTTACGTAAATGGAAAGTTTTGTCTCGCTTAATTTGACAAATAATA